>NZ_JBBAYJ010000034.1 GCF_037153975.1 Aquipuribacter sp. SD81 | reverse complement strand
TCTCAAGAAACGGACGCACACCCACACCAACCCGCCAAGGCCAGCACCGGGGCAACCCGCACAACTTACCCGAACTCCGCCTCGCTATCAAGCCCGCCGAGCGGGTGATCGCCAGGCCCGTCCAGGCCACGCGGCGACATGCCTGTCGCCGCGCCCGAGGTCGTCGTGCACCCTCGGGAGACTGTCGCCGCCGGCCCCTCCACCTGCTGGTGTCCGGCTCGCCGTTGCGGCGACGAGGTAGAAGGTAGGTCAGCGTTCCCGGCCCGTGCAAATCGGCTGGTCAGACGGTGGATCGCCCGTCAGCGGCACGGACCGGGTGCGCTCGGGTCAGGTCGCGGTCTGGCGTCGACGGGCGTCCGACATCGCCCGGTCGGACTCTCGCCGGTCCTGCCGCTCGCGCAGGGCGTGGCGCTTGTCGTACGCCTTCTTGCCCCGGGCGACGGCGATCTCGACCTTCGCGCGGCCGTCCCGGAAGTACAGCTGCAGCGGCACGACCGTCAGTCCGGTGCCGCTCAGCGCCCCCTGCAGGCGCTCGATCTCGCGGCGGTGCAGCAGGAGCTTGCGTCGCCTGCGAGCCGCGTGGTTCGTCCACGTCCCCTGCGTGTACTCGGGGATGTGGACGCCCTCCAGCCACACCTCGCCCCGCTCGAGCGAGGCGTAGCCGTCGACGAGCGAGGCCCGGCCGGCCCGGAGCGACTTGACCTCCGTGCCCCACAGCACCAGGCCCGCCTCGAACGTGTCCTCGATGTGGTAGTCGTGACGGGCCTTGCGGTTGGTGGCGACGACCGAGCGCCCCTGCTCCTTGGGCATCCGTCCAGTGTGCCGCACGCGACGTGCGGGCTCCCGCGCCCGGCGGGCCGGTGACGCGACGTGGTCGCTCAGAGCCACCCGCGGGGGTCGACCGCCACACCCGCCTCGCGCGTCTCGAAGTGCAGGTGGCACCCGGTCGAGGACCCTGTCGTGCCGATGTACCCGATGACCTCGCCACGCTCCACCGAGCCGCCGTGTGCGGCGATCCGGCTGAGGTGCGCGTACGCCGTCGCCAGCGACGTGCCCTCGACCGTCCCGTGGCTGATCACGACCAGGTTGCCGTAGCCACCGCCCCAGCCGGCGGAGACGACCCGCCCGTCCGCGGCCGCCTTGACCGGCGTGCCGCACGGGGCGGCGTAGTCCATGCCCGTGTGCAGCTTGCGGTACCCGAGGATCGGGTGGATGCGGTAGCCGAAGAGCGACGAGATACGCGCGTTCACCGGGTTCGACAGGTACCCGCCGCCGCCGCTCGAGGGCGGCTGCGGCGCCGGCGCGGGGTCGTTGCGCGGGGGGTCGGCCCGTGGGGCGTCGTCGTTCCTGGACCGCTCCTCGGCGGCGCGACGGTCGGCCTCGGCCTGACGCTCGCGCTCGGCCTGGCGCTGCAGCTCGGCCTGGCGCTCCAGCTCGGCCTGACGGCGTTCCTCCTCCAGCCGGCGCTGACGCTCCTCCTCGGCCCGGCGCTCCTCCTCCGCGATCGCGGCCAGCTGCACCTCGAGGGCGTCCTGCTCCGCCTCGAAGGTGGCGATGTCCGCCTCCTCCGCGGCCCTCGCCTGCTCGAACGCGGCGACCGCCTGGCCCTCCTCGGCGACGAGACCCTCCAGCGCGGCCTGCGCGTCGCGGGCGTTCTGCTCGGCGGCTGCGGTGAGCACGACCTGCTCGGCGGCCTGGGCCTTGAGGTCCTCGACCCGGGAGCGCTCGGCCTCGAGCCGCGCCTCGGCGTTGCGGATCTCCGCCTGCTGCTCCCGGAGCCGCCCGAGCGCCTGCTCCTGGCTGCGCCGCGCCACCTGGGCGAAGGCGACCATGTCGGCGTAGTCCTGGGCGCTGCCGGCCTCGACGAGGATGCTGAGCGGGTTGAAGCCGGCGCCGCGGTAGACCTCGCGGGCCACGCCCCCGACGACCTCCTCGGTCGCGTCCGCCTCGCTCGTGCGGGCCTCGAGCTCCAGACCGGCCGCCTCCACCGCCGCCTCGGCCAGGACCAGCTCCTCGGCCAGCTGCGCGTCGCGCGCACGGGCGGCGACCGCCTCGGCCTCGGCCGCAGCCACCGCCTGCCGGGCGCCGGGAAGCTGCGACTGCAGCCCCGCCAGCCGGTCGGCGGCGGCGACGAGCTGCGAGCTGACGTGCGCCAGCTCCTCGCGGCTGCTGTCGAGCTCGCGCTCGACGTCCTCCTGACGGTCCTCGACCTCCTGGCGGTCCGGGTGGACGATGGGACCGGCCGACGCGGGCAGTCCCGTGGGCACGAGCACCGCGACGGCGAGCAGCAGCACGCTGCCCGCTCCCACGATGGTGCGTAGCACGGGGCCTCCTCGTTGCGGTTCGCACCCGGGCGCAGCCCAGGTGCGGCGGACGGTCCGCCGTATCACACCCTGAGGTATCGCTCGAGGGTTACGAGGGACGACACGCCCGCGAACAGTACGCCGGTGAGCAGCAGCCACGGGACGATCAGCATCGCGTCCGAGGCACCGACCAGTCCCCCGAGCTGGATGCGTTCACCCACATAGCCCTCCACGAAGAACCGGGCGAAGGACACGAGGAGCCCGCTCGCGAGCAGTGCGCCGAGGGTCGCCGCGATGATCCCCTCGAGCATGAAGGGGAGCTGGATGAAGGCCTTGCTCGCCCCCACCAGCCGCATGATGCCGATCTCGCGACGCCGGTTGAAGGCCGCGAGGCGGATGGTGGTCGCCACCAGGAGCAGGGCGGCGAGCAGCATGGCGCCCGCGAGGATCCACGCCGCGGCCGTGGCCCCGTTGAGGAAGCGGAAGATCTGCTCGAAGAGGTCGGACTGGTCGTCGACCGACTCGACCCCGGCGCGGCCCTCGAAGAAGGCCGCCACCGTCCCGGACTGCTCGGGGTCGGCGAGCCGCACCCGGTAGGACTCCGGCAGCTGGTCGGCGGTGACGTTCTCGGTGATGGGCGAGTCGGCGAACTGCTCGAGGAACCGCTGGTACGCCTCCTCCTTCGACTCGTACTCCACGGAGTCGATGTAGGGGGCGATCGCCGGGTCCTGCAGCTCGGCCTGGATCTCGTCGCGCTGCTGCTGCGTGACCTCGCCGTCGGCGCACGACGGGACGGTGCTCTCCGCCCCGCACAGGAAGATCGAGACCTGCACCTCGTCGTAGACGACGGTACGGAGGGTGTCGACCTGCCGCTGGAAGAGCAGGCCGCTGCCGAGGAAGAACAGGGAGACGGCCGTCACGATGACGACCGAGATCGTGATCGACAGGTTGCGCCACAGCCCGACACCGATCTCGGTCAGGACGAAGCGCGCCCTCACGACGCACCCCCGTAGACGCCACGTGCCTCGTCCCGGACGATCACGCCCTCCTCGAGCTGGATGACCCGCTTGCGCATCTGGTCGACCATCTCGTCGTCGTGCGTCGCCATGACGACGGTCGTACCGGTCTTGTTGATGCGGTCGAGCAGCTTCATGATCCCGACGCTCGTCGTCGGGTCGAGGTTCCCGGTCGGCTCGTCGGCCAGCAGGATCGCCGGCCGGTTGACGAAGGCCCGGGCGATGGCGACGCGCTGCTGCTCGCCGCCCGAGAGCTCGTCGGGTCGGCGCTCGGCCTTGCCGTCGAGACCGACCAGCTGCAGCACCTCCGGCACGGTGCGGTCGATGACGTGCTTGGGCTTGCCGATGACCTGCAGCGCGAAGGCGACGTTCTCGGCTGCCGTCTTGTTCGGCAGCAGCCGGAAGTCCTGGAAGACGACGCCCATCTGGCGCCGGAACCGGGGCACCTTCCACGACGCCAGCCTCGCGAGGTCACGGCCCGCCACGTGGACCGTGCCGGAGTTGGCGCGCTCCTCCTTGAGGCACAGGCGCAGGAAGCTCGACTTCCCGGAGCCGGAGGCCCCCACGAGGAACACGAACTCACCGCGGTCGATGTTGACCGTGACGTCGTCGAGCGCCGCGCGCTGCTTCGCCTTGTAGACCTTCGTGACGTTGTCGAACCGGATCACAGCACACCAGGGGCTCGGGGACAGGGGACGGCGCCTGCACCGGGACACCGGGGCGGGACGACTGACGATGGTACGGCCGGCTCCAGGGAGACCGGACGCTCCTCGCCCTACGCACGCGCCGCACGCGGCAGGGCCGCCCCCCGTCGTGCGGGAGGCGGCCCTGGTGCGTGCTGCGCCGGAGTGGGTCCCGGGTCAGGCCTTGTGGCGGCCGGCGTGCGTGCCGGCGCCGAGGGCCACCATGCCGCCGCCACCGAGGAGGAGGAGGCCGGCCACCAGAGCGAGCATCCAGGCCTCGGCACCGGTGCGCGCCAGGCTGCGCGTCGTCGTGGTGGTCGTGGTGACGGCGGGCGTGCTCGTCGTGACCGTCACGACCGGGGTGGTCGCGGGGACCGTCGTGGTGGTCGTCGTCGACGGCTCCTCCGCGCCCGGCTCGGTCGGCTCCGTACCGGGGTTCGTCGGCTCCGTGCCGGGGTCCGTGGGCTCCGTGCCCGGGTCCGTCGGCTCCGTGCCGGGGTCCGTCGGCTCCGTGCCCGGGTCGGTCGGCTCGGTGCCCGGGTCGGTCGGCTCGGTGCCCGGGTCGGTCGGCTCGGTGCCCGGGTCGGTCGGCTCCGTACCGGGGTCGGTCGGCTCCGTACCGGGGTCGGTCGGCTCCGTGCCCGGGTCCGTCGGCTCCGTACCGGGGTCGGTCGGCTCCGTACCGGGGTCCGTGGGCTCCGTGCCCGGGTCCGTCGGCTCCGTACCGGGGTCCGTCGGCTCCGTACCGGGGTCCGTCGGCTCCGTGCCCGGGTCCGTCGGCTCCGTACCGGGGTCCGTCGGCTCCGTGCCCGGGTCGGTCGGCTCCGTGCCCGGGTCCGTCGGCTCCGTGCCCGGGTCGGTCGGCTCCGTGCCCGGGTCGGTCGGCTCCGTACCGGGGTCCGTCGGCTCCGTACCGGGGTCGGTCGGCTCCGTACCGGGGTCGGTCGGCTCCGTACCGGGGTCCGTCGGCTCCGTACCGGGGTCGGTCGGCTCCGTACCGGGGTCGGTCGGCTCCGTACCGGGGTCCGTCGGCTCCGTACCGGGGTCGGTCGGCTCCGTACCGGGGTCGGTCGGCTCCGTACCGGGGTCCGTCGGCTCCGTACCGGGGTCGGTCGGCTCCGTACCGGGGTCCGTCGGCTCCGTGCCCGGGTCGGTCGGCTCCGTACCGGGGTCCGTCGGCTCCGTACCCGGGTCCGTCGGCTCCGTGCCCGGGTCCGTCGGCTCGACGCTGACGCGGTACCCGATGTGCGAGATGGACTGCGTGCGCGTGATGACCCCGGAGCCGGTGACCGTCTGCTCGGTCGGCGCCTGGTTACCGCCCTTGACGCACAGCTGGACGGTGTAGCCGTCCTCGATGTCGTAGCGCAGCGAGCGCCCGCCCCAGACCAGCGTGCCGAAGTCGTAGGTCTGCGACCCGGTCGAGCTGTCCTCCGCCGGGCCCTTGGTGTAGCCGAGGGAGTTGCAGGTGGTGCCCGCCGCAGGACCGCCCTCCGGCGGCGCCGCGAGAGCCCCCGGGGCGACGAGGACGAGCGACAGACCCGCCGCCGTCACCACCCCGGTGGAGAGGGCGACCAGCCGCCTCGCCGTCCTGCCGACACGCAGAGTCATGTCCATCCCGGGATTCCTCCTGCTGGGGGCCTCGGGTACCCCGGTCCGCTCAGTGCGGTGACCGTGAGTCCCCTGTCACGAGGACATTAGCCACCTGGGTGACGCCAGAAACCACTGAGAGTCAGCTTTTCGGACGATCTGGTCCGAACGGAGGACCGTTCCGGGTGAGGTGGTCGCGGCAGGGCGACCGGCCGTCACCCAGCGCGACGACGAGGAGGTCGGACGCCTCCGTGGGTGGCGGGCGGGAGCCGCCCGACGTGCTCAGGCGGGCGTCGTCTGCTGGCGGCGCCAGCGGATCCCCGCGTCGAGGAAGCCGTCGAGGTCGCCGTCGAGGACGGCGTCGGGGTTGTTGACCTCGTGCTCGGTGCGGAGGTCCTTGACCATCTGGTACGGGTGGAGCACGTACGAGCGCATCTGGTTGCCCCAGCTCGCGCCCGTGTCGGACTTGAGGGCGTCGAGCTCGGCCTGGCGCTCGCGCCGGGCGCGTTCCAGGAGCTTGGCCTGGAGGACGCGCATCGCGGCCTCCTTGTTCTGCAGCTGGGACTTCTCGTTCTGGCAGGTCACGACGACGCCGGTCGGGATGTGGGTGAGCCGGACCGCGGAGTCGGTCGTGTTGACGCTCTGTCCGCCGGGGCCGGAGGAGCGGTAGACGTCGACACGCAGGTCCTTCTCCGGCACCTCGATGTGGTCGGTCTCCTGCACGACGGGCAGCACCTCGACCTCCGCGAAGGAGGTCTGGCGCCGTCCCTGGTTGTCGAACGGGCTGATGCGCACGAGCCGGTGCGCGCCCTGCTCGACGCTGAGCGTCCCGTAGGCGTACGGCGCGGTGACCTTGAACGTCGCCGACTTCAGGCCCGCCTCCTCCGCGTAGGAGGTGTCGTAGACGTCGGTCGGGAAACCGTGCTTCTCGGCCCAGCGCAGGTACATCCGCATGAGCATCTCGGCGAAGTCGGCGGCGTCGACGCCGCCCGCCCCGGCGCGGATCGTGACGACCGCGTCGCGGGGGTCGTACTCGCCGGACAGCATGGTGCGGACCTCGAGCAGGCCGAGCACCGACCGCAGCGACGTCAGCTCCTTCTCCGCCTCGGCGAGGGTCTCGGCGTCGTCCTCGCCCTGCGCGAGCTCGACGAGCACCTCGAGGTCGTCGATCCTCGAGCCGGCGCGCTCCAGCCGCTCGAGCTCCGCCTGCGAGCTCGACAGCCGCGACGTGACCTCGGCGGCCTGGGCCGGGTCGTCCCACAGGTCCGGGGCGGCGGCCTGCTCGTTCAGCTCCTCGATGCGCGCCCGCAGCGCAGCGACGTCGACGACGGCGAGCACGCCCTCGAGCGTGTTCCGGAGGTCGGCGATCTCGGCGGGGAAGTCTGTTGCGGCCACGTCTGGCGAGGGTACGCGCCGGCCCCGTGGCCCTCAGAACGCGCTGGTCGGGACGTCCCTCTCGCCGCCGAGGACCGCCTCGACGACACGGGCGGCGACGTCGTCGGGTGACAGGCCCTCGGCCAGCGGCGGCGCCTTCCCCGCCACGGGACGTGTCGCGAGCCCGGTCTCCGTGTGCGGCGGGCGGACGTCGAGGACGCGCACCTTGTCGCGTCGCAGCTCGTCGGACGCGGCACGGGCGAGCGCCCACGACGCCGCCTTGCTCGCGGAGTAGGCGGCCATGCCCTTCTGCGGGCGCTCGGCGACGACGCCGGAGAAGGTGACGAGAAAGGCGTCACCGTGGGCGCCGGCGGCGGCGCGCAGCGGGTCGGCCGCGGCCCGCAGCAGGCGCACCGGCACGAGCGCGTTGATGAGGAACAGCTCGTCGAGGGTGTCGTCGTCCACGTCGGTCACCGGACCGAAGGCGACCACCCCGGCCGCGTGGACGATGCCGGCCAGGGCGCCGTGCACGTCCAGGGCGGACCTGACGGCTTCGGCCGGCCCGTCCGGGCGCGTGAGGTCGCAGACGGCGACGGACCCGCCGGTCTCCTCGGCGACGGGCGCGAGCCGGTCGGCGTCGCGCCCGACGAGCGTGAGGGGTGCGCCCGCCGCCGCCAGGCCGCGCGCCACGCGGGACCCGAGCCCGCCGCCGGCCCCGGTGACGAGGACCGGCCGACCGGACAGGGCGACCGGGTCACCGGGCCCCGCCGTCGCGCCGGTCCCGTGCGTCCCGTCCGCCGTCACGCGCTCACCGTCACACGACCGGTCCCGCGTCGCACCCCGGACCGCGCCCCCGCGCTCGCCGTGCGAGGGTGGCCCGGTGACGGCGCCGACCCAGCTGCAGGTGCTCGACTGGCGCAGGCGTGTCAGGGACCTCTACGAGGCGGTGCGCAACGAGAGCCAGGCGACCGTGGCCCACGCGATCTGGTGCCGACGCCGTGACGAGCTCGTCGCCACGCACCCGGCCTCGCCGTTGTCGACCGACGCGCGACGGGACTTCGCCGGGCTGCCGGTCGGGGCCTACGACCCGGCGATGCGCTTCGTCGTCGAGGTGGAGGCGGCCGAGCCGGGACGCATGGAGGTGCCGACAGGGACCGACGGCGTCGTGCCGTTCGAGCGGATGGGCCGGGTGAGCCTGGACGGTGTCGGCCGGCTCGACGTCTGGTGGCTCGCGTCGTACGGCGGCGGGGTGTTCCTGCCGTTGCGCGACGCCCTCGCCGGTCGCGAGGGCGGCACCTTCGGGGGAGGGCGCTACGTGCTCGACACGGTCAAGGGCGCCGACCTCGGCTCGGGCGACGGCGGCTCCCGGCTCGTGGTCGACCTCAACTTCGCCTACAACCCGTCGTGCGCGTACGACGCCGCCTGGGCGTGCCCCCTCCCCCCGGCCGGCAACACGGTGGCCACCGAGGTCCCCGTCGGCGAGCTCGCCCCCCGCTGAGCGGCGCCGTCCTCACAGGCCGTCCGGGGCCCGTCCGTCCCCAGCCGGCACCCTGCCCGGAGCGGGCGCCCGCGAGCGCCCCCACGCTCGTGGCGTGGACGCCGAGGGGCGTCCGGGAGGGAGCCCGGCGTGCTGCTGCGCTGGACCGTCGACACCTCGGCGGCGGCGGGGAGCGCCGCTGCCGGCGGCCCGCCGAGCGGCTGCGTGGTCGTCGGCTGCGAGCCCGGGACGGCCCTGCGTGACGTCGCGCCGCTGCTCGGCGCGGACCCCGGGCAGCCGGTCCTCGTGGACGGGGTGCCCGTGCCGCCGGGCGCCACTGTGGGGCTCCCGCCCCTGCTGGACGGGGCGGCGCTGTCGTTCGGGCCGCCCGGCCGCCCACCGGCGGCCGGGGTCGGACGGCTGCCGCTGGAGCTGTGCGTGAGAGCCGGACCGGACGCCGGCGCGCGGCACCTCGTCGGCCCCGGCACGAGCGTGGGTCGGGACCTCGGCTGCGACGTCGTCCTGACGGACGCGCGGCTGTCCCGGCGCCACGGCGTCGTACGGCTCACCGAGGGCGGCGCCGCGCGGCTCGTGACCGGCACAGGAGCCGGCGACACCGTCGACCTCCCGCTCGGCCGGGAGGTGTCGCTGGGGGCGAGCCGGGTCGAGCTGCGCGGTCCCCTGCGCCTCGACGTCGCGGCGGCGCCTGCCGTGGGGGACGGGACCCTTCGTGTGGCACCGGCGGGTCCGGCCAGCCCGCCGGACGGCAGCTCGGTGGTATCCCTCCCCCGGGCGCCCTCCCGGCGTCGTGCCGCCCCGCCCCCGGTCCTCGCCGCCCTGCTGCCGGTGGTCCTCGGCTGCGCGCTCGCGCTGTGGAGCCGTTCGACCGTGTACCTGCTGCTGGCAGGGGCCGGCCCGGTCCTCGTGCTCGGGGGGTGGTGGGGCGTGCGGCGCGGGGAGCGCCGCGACGCGCGAGACCGTGAGTCGGCCCACGAGCACGCCCTGACGGACACGCTGCGGCGGGCGGCGGGCGCCGCCCGCTCGCTGGCCGCGGGCCGGGCGGCGTTCGTGCCCGACGCCGTCGACGTGCTCGACCGTGCCCTCGCCAGGCGCGGGCTGTGGGACCGCCGGCCGGGTTCACCGGGCGCTCTCGTGCTGCGTGTCGGCCGGCCCGCGGCCGGCCCGGCCGACGGCGGCGACGTCGGCCCCGACGACGTCCTCCTGCCCCGGGTCCGCCTCGACGACGGCTCGGAACGGCATCCCCGTCCGCTGGGCGACGACGGCGACGTCGTGTGCGTCGACCTCGTCGGCGGTCTCGGTGTGGCGGTGCCCGACCGCGACCCCCGGCTGGCCCGCGTCGTCGTCGGGGCCCTGGCCGTCCACGTCGCACCGGGGGACGTCGTGCTCGCGGTCGTCACCGGCGGTGGCCGCGGTGACCTCTGGGCGTGGACGCGGCTCCTGCCGCACGTCCTGCCTCCGCGCACCGACGACCCGACGCTCGCCCCGCTCGCGACGGGCCGCTCGAGCCTGCTCGGCGACGGGCGCGACGCGGCCCACCTCGTGCGGTCGCTGCTCCGGGTCGTCCGGCTGCGTCGGGCGGCCGGCCCCGTCGCACGGCCGCCCGTCGTCGTCGTGCTCGACGTGGGCACGGACGGCGTCCCGGTCGACGACCTCGTCGCCCTGGCCGACGCCGACGACGTGGCCGTGCACGCCGTCGTGGTCGTCCGGGAGCCGGACGGGTCGCCGGCGAGCGAGGTGCTGGGCCGCACCCGGACGGTCGTGCGCGCCTCCTCGTCCGACGGCCTGGAGGTCGAGGTGCGCTGCCGCGGGGGGACGGCCGGGTCGGGCGCGGTCGTGCACGCGGTGGCCGACGGCGCCGGACTCGCCTGGGCCCACCGGCTCGCGCGGGCGCTCGCACCCCTGCGCCCGGAGGCCGGTGCCACCGCGGCGCCGGACGACGTGCTCCTCGCGTCGTTGCTCGACCTGGACCCGGCGGCGGTGCGGGAGCGCTGGCGGAGCGCCGCCGACGACCTCGCCGTGCCCGTGGGCCTCACCCGCGACGGCCGCTCGTCGCCCGTCGTGCTCGACCTCGTCGCGGAGGGACCGCACGCGCTCGTCGCCGGCACCACCGGGTCCGGCAAGTCCGAGCTGCTGCGGACGTGGCTGCTCGCGGTGTCCGCCGCGCGTCCACCGAGCGCCGTCGCGTTCCTGCTCGTCGACCACAAGGGCGGTGCGGCCTTGGCGGAGCTGGCCCGGCTGCCCCACACCGTCGGCGTGGTCACGGACCTCGACGCGGCCGGCACCGCGAGGGCGCTGGAGTCGCTCACGGCGGAGGTGCACCGCCGTGAGGCGCTCCTCGCGACGACGGGCTGCCGGGACCTCGCCGGCTACCGCGCCGCGCGGCGCGGGGGCCGCCCCGGCACGACGGTGCCGCTGCCGCGGCTGCTGGTCGTGGTCGACGAGCTGCGCGTCCTGGCCGACGCCCACCCCGAGGCGCTGCCGCGGCTCGTGCGGCTCGCCGCCACCGGCCGGTCCCTCGGGCTGCACCTCGTCCTCGCCACCCAGCGACCGGCGGGAGTCGTGTCCGCCGAGGTCCGGGCCAACGCCGCGCTGCGCGTCGCGCTGCGGGTGCAGGACGTCGAGGACTCGCGCGACGTCGTGGGCTGCGCCGACGCGGCCCACCTGCCGGCGACCTCGCCCGGCCTCGCGGTCGTGCGCGGCGCGCGCTCGTCGCTGACGGTCCGCACGGCCCTGGTCGCCCGACCCACCCCGCGCCCGCCGTGGGTGCGTCGCCCGGGCGAGCCCCTCCCCGCCACGGACGCGCGCCGGGGCGACGCCGCAGCCGTGGTCGACGCCGTCGTGCAGGCGGCCGCCGCGTCCGGTGAGGAGCCGCCCGCGGTGCCGTGGCTCCCGCCCCTGCCGTCGGTGGTCCCCCACGACGCCCTGCGGCGGTCCGCGGCCGACCGCGGGCTCCCCGGCGGCCACGGCTCAGCCGTCGCGTGCGTGGCCCGGGACGACCCGGCGGGCCCGGACGAGCCGCACCACCTGGGCGGCTCGCTCGCGCTCGGGCTCGCGGACCTGCCATGGCGTCAGGAGCAGGTCGTCCTGTCATGGCGGCCGCGGTCCCACGGCCCGCTGCTCGTGCTCGGTCCCACCCGCAGCGGGCGCACCAGCGCGCTCGCCGCGGTGGCCGCGGGCGCGCCGCCCGGCTGGACGGTGGTCCGGGTGAGCGGCGACGACCCGGACGCCGACCACGTCGCCGACGTCCTGCAGGACTGTGCCGGCGGCGCGGGCGCGAGCCCGGGTCCGCCGCTGCTGCTGCTCGTCGACGGCGTCGACGCGCTGCTCGACCCCGCTGCCGAGCCGACGAGCGCGGACCGGCTGCTGCACGTGCTGCGCGACGCCGACGTGGCGGTCGTGCTCGCGGGGGGGCGGACCCTCGCCGCCGCACGGGCGGCCGCGGGTGTCCGGTGCCGCCTCGTGCTGGCCGGGACCGACCCCGGCGACCTCGTGCTGTCCGGTCTGCCGCCTGGTACGCGGGCACAGCCCGCGCTGCCCGGTCGCGGGTGGGCGGTGGGCTTCGACGAGCGCCCGGTGGCGGTGCAGGTCGGACTCGTGACGGACGCCGCCGCGGGTGCCGGCCGCGGCTCCGGCACCGGGCGAGGAGGGCGGGGCCGGCCGGCTGCGACGACCCGCCTGCCGGAAGAGCTGCCTGTCACGGCGCTGCCGGCGCCAGGGCCGGACGGGCTGCCGTGGGGTGTCACGGCTCCCGACGGTCGACTGCTCGTACTGGGGCAGGCCCCGCGGGCGACGGCAGGCGGCCTGCGCGTGCGGCCGCGCGGTCCGAGGACGGAGCGTCGCCTCGACGGCCTCGTGGTCGTGGTCGGCCCTCACGGCTCGGGCCGCAGCGCCGCCCTGGCGGCGCTGCACGAGCAGGCCCGGACGCTGGGCGGAGCGGTCGTGCTGCACCGGGGCGGGAGGGGTCGGCTCCTGGACGCCGGACCCGGCCGGACGCGCGCGCCCGCGTCCCTCCTCCTCGTCGACGACGTCGACCTCCTCGACGACGCCGACCTCGCCGCGGTGGAGCGGTGGGCGGTGGAGGGCTGCGGCCCGCTGGGCGAGCGGCTCGACCCGGGCGCGACGGTCGTGGTCACGGGCGGGCGCGACTGGTTCGCGGGCCGCTACAGCGGGCTCCCCGCCTACGTCCGCCGGCACGGCCGGGCCGTCCTGCTGCACCCCTCGCCGGGCGACGCCCGAGACGTGGTCGGCCTCCGCGACGCACCGGCCCAGCGCTCGCGGACGCCTGGCCGGGGGCTGCTCGTCGAGCGCGGCCGGGCGGTGCGGGTGCAGCTGGCCGGTCCGGCCGCGGCCCTCGACGGGCACGTCGGCGACACGCGCTCGGACGCCCCGCCCGACAGCCCGACGCACGGCAGCCCGGACGGCCGGTCCCGGGACGGGCACGGCGACCGGTCCGGGGGCCGGCCCGGGGGTCGGCCCGGGGGTCGGCCCGGGGGTCGGCACAGCGCGAACCGGGTGTGAGGGGGTGGCGCGTGGGGCACACGTGTGCTCGGCGCACTAGCGTCGTCGCCGTCGCACCCGACCTGGAGGCCCTGATGACGCCCGTCCCCCCGGCGCCGCACCCGCGCGACGGCCGCGATCGACCCGCCGGCGAGGAGAACCCGGACGTCGTCGAGCTCGACCTGCCCGCCGACCCGGCCTACCTCGGGGTGGTCCGTACCGCGTGCGCCGGGCTCGGCGCGCGCCTGGACCTCACCCTCGACGAGATCGAGGACCTGCGCATCGCCGTCGACGAGGCGTGCACGCTGCTGCTCCCGGAGCCCGGCAGCGACGCCGGCACCGGCGCGGGAACCGGCACCGGCCAGCAGCCGGTCCCGAGGGCCCGGCACCTGCGACAGCCGGACAAGAGGCTGCGCGCGCGCTTCACCGTGGACGACGACACGCTCGCGGTCCACGTGGTCGGCCCCAACCTGCGCCTGCCGGGAGAGACGAGCTACGCGTGGGCCGTGCTCGAGGCACTGGCCGGCGACGTCGCGAGCGGCACGGCCGACGACGGCTCCTGGATCTCCCTCACCCACACCCGCGTGCGAGGTGCGTGAGGTGGCGGCGGGCGCGAGGCGGCCGGGCGCCGCCGGCATCGAGGTGGGGGTCGACGACAACGGCCGTCCCGACACGGACCCGCTGCTCGAGGAGCTGTCGGGCCTCGACGAGGCGGACCCGAGGCGTGTGCTGCTGCGCGACGCGGTGGTGACCGCGCACCTGCCGCTCGTCCACCACATCGCCCGACGCTTCGCCGGCCGCGGCGAGCCGCACGACGACCTGCTCCAGGTCGGCACCATCGGCCTCATCAAGGCCGTGGACCGCTACGAGCCGGGACGGGGCGTGCCGTTCGCCGGCTACGCCGTGCCCACCATCACCGGCGAGATCAGGCGCCACTTCCGCGACCGGGCCGGCACCGTGCGCCTGCCGCGCCGGCTGCAGGAGGTGCAGGTGACGGTGACCCAGGCGCGTGAGGCGCTCACCCACGAGCACGGCCGGACGCCCACCGTGGAGGAGGTGGCCCGGCGCGCCGGGGTCGACGCCGACACCGTGGTGGAGGTCCTCGAGAGCGCCTACACGCTGTCGACCGTGCCGCTGGACGTCGAGTCGGGGGTCGGGGACACCCTCGGCGAGGAGGACGTCGCCCTCGACGAGGTCCTCACCCGCGAGACGCTGCGTCCGGTGCTGGCGAGGCTCGCGCCGCGCGAGCGGCGGATCATCGCCCTGCGCTTCGTGCGCGGCATGTCGCAGTCGCAGATCGCCGAGGAGGTCGGCATCAGCCAGATGCACGTGTCCCGGCTGCTGGCGAAGACCCTCGCCCGCCTGCGGAGCGACATGACTCGTCAGGACGAGGCCACGGGCGACTGAGACGCCCGGAGGAGCCCCCGGCTCCGGCCGACCCGGGGGCCGGGCAGCCCGTCGGCCCGGCGGCCGAGCAGCCGGGAGCTCCTGAGGCCCGGGCCGGCTCTCAGGCCGGGTCGTCCGCGCCGACCGCGCCCCGGGTCGTCAGCCACACGCCGACGAGACCGCCCGCCGCGAGCAGCAGGACGACGGCCGTCAGGAGCGCGGCCCGGGGCGCGTCCTGCGGCGCGGCGAGGGCGGGTGAGCCGACGCTGAGGGCGACGAGACCGGCGAGCAGCTGCGTCGTCACGAGGACGCCGCGCTGCCAGGTCCGGCCGTGCCACGACGCGACGGCCACCCGGACGAGCAGGTAGGCGAGCCCGAGCGCGACCACCCCGACCGCGAGCCCGAGCGGCAGCGAGCCGCCCTGCACCCCGTCGGCCAGGGCGAGGACGCCGCCCACGGACAGTGCGGCAGCCTCGACACCGGCGACGACGGCGCACACCACCGCACCGGCCCGGGGAACACGCCTGCTGGCCTCCACGTTTGACACGGTAGCCGCAGGGGCACCCCGAGGGTCATCGGCCAGTGACCACCGGATGGCACGGTGACCGACGAGGACCTAGCGTCGGGGGTCGAGCACCGGGCCGAGCGGTCACGAGCCGAGCGGACGCCCGGGCAGCCGTACTACGTCGGCGTTACGGGCGTGTGACGTACATGGCACAACTAATTCGCACCCACCCCTTGTGAAGCCGTTCACGAGGTGGTTGCCTAATACCAGGCAGGCGCGAGGAGCACCCCGCGCCCAGGAACGAGCCGGGACCCCGGCACCGCGGTGCAGCACAGCCGCCGCGCAGGCGCACGACGCCCGCGGCGGAACCCGCACCGACGTGGAACTGCGCGCCCCCGGGCGGGCGTTGAGCGGAAGTGGAGAGAACGATGGACTGGCGTGACCGTGCAGCGTGCCTCGAGGAGGACCCGGAGCTGTTCTTCCCGATCGGGAACACGGGTCCTGCGATCCTGCAGATCGAGGAGGCCAAGGCCGTGTGCCGGCGCTGCGACGTTGTGGACACCTGCCTGAAGTGGGCGATAGAGACCGGTCAGGACAGCGGTGTGTGGGGCGGCATGAGCGAGGACGAGCGCCGCGCCCTCAAGCGCCGCGCCGCCCGGGCCCGCCGCGCAGGCTGAGGCCCTGCCCCGGCTGCGACCGGGAACGAGCGCCGCGAGAGGCGCCCACCACGAGGTGGGCGCCTCTCGTGCGTCCGGGGGGTCCGACCGCCCGCCCGCGGGCCGGCCGGACGGGCTCAGCGCAGTCGCAGGTCGAGCGTCACCCGGGTGCCGCCCTCGGGCCGCGCCTCGCGGGTGAAGCTGCCGTGCAGCTCGGTCCGCACGAGGTTGTCCACGATGCGGGTGCCGAGTCCCGGCCGGGCGTCCGGGTCCATGCCGCGGCCGTCGTCGTCGACGTGGACGACGAGCCGGTCGCCCTCCCGGTCCGCGGTCACGGACACCGTGCCCGTCACCGGCTCGTCGACCGACCCGGGCGCGAAGGCGTGCTCCGCCACGTTGCTCACGAGCTCGTTGAGCACGAGCACGAGCGGCGTCGCGTCCGCCGCCCGCACCCGGCCGAAGCTGCCGACCCGCCGCAGGCGCACGCGGGACCGCCCGTCGGCGCTCGCGAGGTCGAGGGCGTTGGCCAGGCCGCTGTCGACCACCTGGTCGAAGGGCACCGACTCGTCGACCTCGTGCGCGAGCGTGTCGTAGACCCCTGCGATGGCGGCGATGCGCCGTCCGGCCTCGCGCAGCTCCAGCCGCGCCTCCTCACTCGTCGTGCGCCTCGCCTGCATGCGCAGCAGCGCCGACACGGTCTGCAGGTTGTTCTTTACCCGGTGGTGGATCTCGCGGATCGTCTCGTCCTTGGTCATGAGCGCCCGCTCCGAACGCCGGACCTCGGTGACGTCGCGGACGAGGACGAGCGCGCCGACCCGGTCGGGGACCGCGGCCGACCCGCGCAGCAGCGGCACCGCCCGCAGAGACAGCACCGATCCGCGCATCTCGAGGTCGCACCGCCACGGCGCGCGGCCCATGACCACCAGCGGCAGGGCCTCGTCGACCGGGTCGCGCTCCTGCAGGCTCCCGGTGACGACCTCGGCGAGGCTGCGCCCGCTCACCGACACGACCCCGACGCGGCGGAAGGCCGACACCGCGTTGGGCGAGGCGTACGTCACGACGCCGTCGGCGTCCATGCGCAGCAGGCCGTCGCCCACGCGCGGGGCCCCGCGCCGCGGTCCCGTGGGGGCGGACGTGAACGGGTACGTGCCCTCGGCGAGCATGCCGAGCAGGTGGGTGCCGCTCTCGCGGTAGACGAGCTCGAGCCGCCCCGGGGTGCGGGTGGACCCAGGGTCCGTCGAGCGGACGACGACGGCGATGACGTCGGTGAGGGTGCTCGCGTGCCGGCGCCGGACCGGGAAGACGTCGACCTGCCACGGCTGCTCGTCGGCGAGGGCGACGGGGTCCTCACCGGCCCCCGCCGCCTGAGGGTCGGGCCGGCCCGCGGCGACCGCGTTGAGCCGGTCCGCGAGCCCGGGCCGGGCGACGGTCCCGACGACGTCGTCGTAGTACACGGTCGCCCACGTGCTGGGCCGGGCGTGCGCGACGGCCGACCAACCGCCGGAGCGGTCCTGCAGCCACAGCACGAGGTCGGCGAAGCAGAGGTCGCTGACGAGCTGCCAGTCCCCCACCAGCGTCCGGAGCCACTCGGCGTCGGCGTCGTCGAGGTCCGCGTGGCGGCGGACGATGTCGGTGATGGTCGTCATGCGGCACCCGCCGTCCCGGCGCGGCCGCGCGTCACCGGGCGTCCCCCGCGGTGCCGGTCTTGACGACGCTGCGCAGGGTCCGCAGTGCGACCGACAGCGGCGCGATGTCGCGTCCGGGCAGTCGCTGCACCTCGTCGAGGGTGACGCGGGCGCGGTCCAGCGCCGTGCTGTTCGCCGACTCCCACTGCTGCACCCGGTCGGCGGCCGCCCCGTCCCCCGTCGTCCGCACGACGACGGTCGTCAGCTCCTCCAGCGCGGAGTACAGGTCGTAGCGCAGCGCCGCGCGGGCCAGCGCCTGCCAGCGGTCGTCGCGCGGGAGCTGGGTGATGCGGGTGAGCACCCCGTCGACCGCGTAGCGCTCCGACAGCGCGAAGTAGACGTGCAGCACGTCCTCGGCCGGCACGTCCTCCCGGAGCGCGATCTCGGACACGTCGAGGAGGCAGAACTCCTCGAGGAAGCCCGCGGCGCGCACGGCGAGGTCCTCCGGCACCCCCGCCTCGACCTTCTCGTCGGCGCGGACCCGCAGCTCGGAGCGCTCCTGCCCCTGCACCGCGTCGAGGAAGAGCGGGCGCAGCCGGTCCACGACGGGGCCGGTCCGGGCGACCTCGGCCTCGACGTCCAGCGGGTCCGGCCGGTTCTGCAGCAGCCAGCGGCAGGCCCGGTCCAGCAGGCGCCGGAAGTCGAGCAGCAGCTCCAGGCGCACGGGGGCCGGCAGGTCGGCGCAGCGCCGCAGGACCTCCTCGTGCCACGCCGCCTGGCCGAAGACCTCCCGCGCGACGGCCCACGACCGCACCGCCCGGTCCGGCAGCGTGTTGAGCTCCTCCCCGAGCCGGAACACGAAGGTCGTCCCGGACGTGTTGAGGATCGCGTTGGCGAGGGCGGTCGCGACGATCTCGCGACGCAGGGGGTGGGCGACGACCTGGCGCGGGTAGGCCTCCCGCAGCCGCTCGGGGAAGTAGCGCTCGAGGTAGTGCTCCGACCACAGCTCGTCCGGGATGCCGGAGTCGAGCAGCTGGTCGGTGAGGGTGAGCTTGGCGTAGGCGGACACGACGGCGAGCTCCGGCGAGACGAGACCGCGTCGCTGCTCGGCCCGCTCGTCCAGCGTCTCCTCGTCGGGCAGGAACTCCAGCCCGCGGTCGAGCGCGCCGGCGGCCTCCAGCTGGTGCAGCAGGCGACGGTGCACCGGCAGCATCTCGGGCGCCTGGTGCCGGGCGGCGCCGAGCTGCACGTTGCTGTCGACGTTGTGCTGGAGCACGCGCGCGGCGACGTCGTCGGTCATGTCCGACAGCAGCCGGTCGCGCTGCTTGTCGGTGAGCTCGCCCTCGGCGACCACGCGGTCGAGCAGGATCTTGATGTTGACCTCGTGGTCGCTCGTGTCCACGCCTGCGGAGTTGTCGATCGCGTCGGTGTTGAGGTGCACGCCGGCCAGCGCCGCCTCGACCCGTCCGCGCTGCGTGAGCCCGAGGTTGCCGCCCTCGCCGACCACGCGGCAGCGCAGGTCGCGCCCGTCCACCCGCAGGCCGTCGTTCGCCTTGTCGCCGACCTCGGCGTGGCTCTCGTCGGAGGCCTTGACGTACGTGCCGATGCCGCCGTTCCACAGCAGGTCGACCGGCGCGGTGAGCGCGGCGCGGATGATCTCCGTGGGCGTCACGGTGGTCTGCTGGGCGGGCATGCCGAGGGCGGCCGCGGCGCGCGCCGACAGCGTCACCGCCTTGGCGGCCCGCGGGAACACGCCGCCCCCCTCGCTGATGACCGACGTGTCGTAGTCGCCCCACGACGAGCGCGGCAGCTCGAACAGCCGGCGCCGCTCCCGCCAGGACGCCTCGGGGTCGGGGTCGGGGTCCACGAACACGTGCCGGTGGTCGAAGGCGGCGACCAGCCGCACGGCACGGGACAGGAGCAGCCCGTTGCCGAAGACGTCGCCGGACATGTCGCCGACGCCCACGGCCGTGAACGGGTCCGTGTCGACGTCGCAGCCGAGCTCGTCGAAGTGCCAGCGCACGCTCTCCCAGGCACCGCGAGCCGTGATGCCCATCGCCTTGTGGTCGTAGCCCTTGGAGCCGCCGGAGGCGAAGGCGTCGCCGAGCCAGAACCCGCGCTCCAGGCTGATGGCGTTGGCGACGTCGGAGAAGGCCGCCGTGCCCTTGTCCGCGGCCACGACGAGGTACGTGTCGTCGTCGTCGTGGCGCACGACGCGGCCGGGCGGCACCACGGGAGCGGGGTCCGTGCCCGCGGCCAGGTCGCGGTCGTCGGTGACGTCGAGCAGCGCCCGGATGAAGCGGCGGTAGCACTCCTTGCCGGCCTCGTACCACGCCTCGCGGTCGCGGGCCGGGTCGGGCAGCCGCTTGCCGACGAAGCCGCCCTTGGCGCCGGTCGGCACGATGACGACGTTCTTCACCTGCTGCGCCTTGACGAGCCCGAGGATCTCCGTGCGGAAGTCCTCGAGCCGGTCCGACCACCGCAGACCACCGCGCGCGACGGAGCCGAAGCGCAGGTGCACCCCCTCGACCTCGGGCCCGCACACCCAGATCTCGTGCGCCGGTCGCGGGTCGGGCAGGTCCGGGACGAGCCGCGGGTCGAGCTTGACCGCGACGGTCGGCTTGGGCGCTCCGTCGGCCTCCCGCTGGTAGAAGCTCGTGCGCTGCGTGGCGGTGACGGTCGCGAGAAGGGCGCGCAGGATGCGGTCGTGGGTCAGGTTGTCGACGTCCTCCAGCGCCTGCTCGACCGCGCTCGCGGCGCGCTCGGCGGCGCCGAGGCGCGCGGCCGAGGGGCGGTTGCCGTCGGCCTGGGCGAAGCGGTCCGGCTCGAACCGGGTCTCGAACACCGCGACGAGCAGACGGGCCACCTCGGGGCTCGTCGCGAGCACCCCGGCGATGTAGTCCTCGGAGAAGGTCGTGCCGGTCTGGCGCAGGTAGCGCGCGTAGGTCCGCAGGACCACGACCTGCCGCCACGTCAGCCCCGCGCGCAGCACGAGCCGGTCGAAGCGGTCGGACTCGCTCGCGCCGGTCCACGACGAGACGAACGCGTCGGTGAAGCGGCGCGCCAGCCGGGCCGGGTCCGTCGTCGTCCCGGGCTCGGTCGCGACCGACGGCAGGCGCAGGCCGAAGTCGTACACCCAGTGGTCGACGGGCCCGCCGGGACGCTCCCCGCCCCCGCCCACCGCCGGGGTCGCCCCGGAGCCGTCGCCCTCGCCGTCGGTCCCGCGCAGGTGGTACGGCCGCTGGTCGACGACCTCCACGCCGAGGTGGTCGAAGAAGGGCAGCACCTCCGACAGCCCGAGCGGGCTGCGGCGGTATATCTTCAGCCGCGACCGGCCCGGGGGCGAGCCGAGCGGGGTGTAGAGCAGCAGGTCGAGGTCGGGCGCGGCGGCGCGACCGGCCTCCAGCCGCTCGAGGCGGACGAGGTCGCCGACCGCGGCCCGGGCCGGCACGTCCTCCTTGTAGCCCTCCGGCAGCGTGCCGGACCAGCGCCGCGCCATCCGCACGGCCTCGGCCTCGCCCAGCTCCGCCCGCAGGCCGTCGGCGAGGTCCTCCTCCCACGTGCGGGTCGCGGCCACCAGCCGCTGCTCGACCGCGGGGAGGTCGACCTGGCGCGCCTCGTCGCCGGAGGCGCCGTCCGGCGTCTGCCGCGAGGCGAGCCGCACGACGAAGTGCAGCCGGGCCAGCACCGACTCCGACACCCGCGCGCTGTGCTCGATGGCCGTGCCGCCGAAGGCCTCGAGCAGGATGTCCTGCATGACGAGCCGCACCTCGGTCGTGTAGCGGTCGCGCGGCAGGTAGACGAGGCAGGAGACGTACCGGCCGAAGTCGTCGTGCCGCACGAATAGGCGGGTGCGGCGCCGCTCCTGCAGCTGCAGCACACCCAGGCCGATCCGCTCCAGCGTCTCGACGTCGGAGGCGAACAGCTCGTCGCGCGGGTACGTCTCCATGATCGTCAGCAGGTCCTTGCCGGAGTGGCTGCGCGGACCGAAGCCGGAGCGCTCGAGCACCGCGGCCACCTTGCGGTCCACGACCGGCACGGACCCCACCGACTGCGTGTACGCCGCCGAGGACAGCAGACCCAGGAAGCGCTGCTCCCCCACGACCTCGCCGGCCTCGTCGTAGACCTTGACGCCGACGTAGTCGAGGTAGGTCGAGCGGTGGACCGTCGCCCGGGAGTTCGCCTTGGTGAGCACGAGGACGTCGTGGCGCCGGGCGTGGGAGGTGACGGAGGCGCTCAGGGGGTTGACGGTCGGGCGCTCGTCGCCGTGGCGCATGATGCCGAGCCCCGTGCCGGGGACCGACTCGAGCACGGCGGTGTCGTCGGTGTCGCCGGGACGCAGCCGGTACTCGCGGTAGCCGAGGAACGTGAAGTGCTCGTCGGCGAGCCAGCGCAGCAGGCGGGCGGCCTCGGCGGCGTCGTCGGGGTCGAGGGCGCCGTCCGGCAGCCGGGCCGGCAGGTCGGCGACCTCCTCGGCGAGCGCGCCCGCGCGGTCCCGCATCGCCGGCCAGTCCTCGACCGCGGCCCGCACGTCGGCGAGGACCCGCCGCAGGTCCTCGGCGAGCGCGTCGTCGGCCGAGGGGTCACCGGACCCCGCGGTACCGGTGTCGGAGGTCGTGCGGTCGACCTCGACGAGGATCCACGACTCGACGAGCACGCCGGGGCGCTGGTCGTCCGCGACCGCCTCGCCGTGGGTGACGGCCAGCACCTCCTCGAGCCGGCCGTCGGCGTCGCGGCGCACGACGACCTGCGGGTGGACGACGAGGTGGATGCCCCGCCCGCGGCGCGACAGCTCGTTGGTGACGGAGTCGACGAGGAACGGCATGTCGTCGGTGACGACCTGCACGACCGTGTGGGGCGACGTCCAGCCGTCGGTGTCCACCTGCGGCGACCACACCCGGACGAGGTGGTGGCCGGGCCGGCGCTCCTCGGCGAGGGCGCGGTGGGCGAGGACCGCACCGCACACGTCACCGGGGTCCCGGTGCAGGAGGTCGACGTCGGCCACGTCGGCGAAGTAGCCCGTCAGCAGCAGCCGCTCGTCGTTTCCGCACCCTCGCTGCGCCGCGAGGGTCCCGGCCCGGTCGATGAGGGACGATCTGTCGTCGACCATGCGCCCGACCGTAGTCCTGCCCCCGGGGCCGCCCAACCGGAGCCGTGCGCCCGAGCGGTCGGTCACGGCCGGTCGCACGCTCGTCACGCGAGCGGCTGACCGGCGGGCCCCGCTGCCGTACCGTCACCGCCGTGGACATGACGACGACGCTGCGTTGGCCCGCCTCCCCCGACGACGTCGTGGCAGCACGCCTCGACGAGGACTTCCTCGCCGAGGTCTGCCGCCGCACCGGGGCGCTGGAGCACTCCGTCGCGGTCGACGGCCTGCGCACGGTCGTCACGCGCGTCATGCCCACCGACCGGTTCCCCGACTTCGCCCGCCGGCTCACCGGTGAGCGGCTCAGCCTCACGGAGACCACGACGTGGGCGCCGGACGCGCAGCCGGACGGCGCGCGGACCGGCGTCATCGAGCTCGAGGTCGCGGGCGCGCCCGTCCGCGCGCGCTTCACGACCGCCGTCCGCCCCGCCGGGGGCGGCGCCGAGGAGCACGTGCAGGGCGAGGTGACGGCCAAGGTGCCGCTGGTCGGTGGAAGGGTCGAGAAGGCCGTCGTCCCGGGCATCGAGGCCGCCCTGGCGGCCCAGGTCGACACCTACGAGGCCTGGCGTGGTCGCGGCTGAGGAGACGGCAGGCGCGGCGCCGTCCGGCCGGCTGGACGACGCGGCGCTGCGCGCCGTCGACGCGCGCGCCCGCTCGCTGCTGGGCGAGGACCCCCTCGCCGCCGACGCCCTGCTCACCGGGACCCTCGACCGCCTCGAGCGCGCTGTCGGCGACGGGCGGGACGAGGCGGGCGTCGGTGAGGACGTCGACCTCGGGCACTGGCGTGCGCAGCTGCTCTACGCCCGCGCGGCGCAGCGGCACTACCGCAACGAGCCGAAGGCGCTCGCGGACCTGCAGCTGGCCGCCGAGCTCCTCGACCCCCGGCGCAGCCCGCTGCTCGCGGCGCTCGTGCTCAACGGCCGGGCGATCTGGGAGGGCTTCGAGGGGCGCGTCGAGGCGCAGGTCGCGACCCTCACCGAGGCCCTCGACGTCGTCCACACCGCCGAGGGCGAGCGCGCGGTCGCGGTGGGTGCGGCCGTGCGCATCAACCTCGCCGAGGTCCTCGCCGACCTCGGCGACAGCGAGCGGGCCCTCGACCTGCTCGTGGCCGCGATGCCGGACTCGGTGCGCCTCGGGGACCCCGAGCAGATCGAGCAGGTGCACTCCACCGCCGTGCGGGTGGCCGGGCTGTGGCTGGTCCGCCCCGACGGGGTCGAGCGCGCGCCGGTGGAGCGGCAGGCGCGGCTGCGCGCCGACGTCGAGGCGTGGACGCGGGCGGCCGGCGAGGCCGGTGAGGTCGCGGCGGCCCGCGACCCCGTCCTGTGCAACCGTCGGCACTCCACGTACGCCACGGCCCGAGCCGCGCACCTGCGGGGCGAGCGCGAGGAGGCGCTGCGGCTCGCGCAGGAGGCCGTCCGGCTCACGGCCGAGCGCGGCGAGCCCGACCACCTCGTGCGGTGCCGCGCCCTCGCCGGGGAGCTGCTCGTCGAGGCGGGCCGGCACGAGGAGGCCCTGGAGCAGCTCGAGCAGGTGGTGGCGGGCGAGGGCGTCGTGACGACGGCCTTCCAGCTGACCGCCTGGTACCTGGTCGCGGACTGCCTGGAGGCGCTCGGCCGCTACCGCGAGGCGATGAGCGCGCTGCAGGAGTACGTGCGCCACAGCGGCACCTCGCGCGACGTGCGGCTGCGGAACACCGCCTCGATGGCGGCGGTGACGCTGCTGCGGGAGCGGGCCGAGGCCGAGCGTGACTCGGCCCGCCTCGACAGCCAGGAGGCGCGCCGTCTCGCCCGCCTCGACCCGCTCACGCAGGTCGGCAACCGCCTGGCCTTCGAGGACGCGCTCGCGGTGCTCGCCGCCGGCGGGGCCCCGACGTGCCTGGCCCTGCTCGACCTCGACCACTTCAAGGTGGTCAACGACGTCCACGGGCACCTCGTGGGCGACGAGGTGCTGCGGGCGGTGGCCGCCGAGGTGAGCGACGCGCTCGCCCGCTCCGACCCCGACGCCCGCCTGTTCCGGATCGGCGGGGAGGAGTTCGCCGCGGTCCTCACCCACCACGGCGACGGCGACGGCACCGCGGAGCAGCAGGCCGTGGCCCGCGCGGTGGCGGTCGTGGAGGACGCGCGCCGCCACGTCGCCGCCCTCGAGCTGCGCACGGGCGGGGGGACCATCACCCTCACGCTGTCGGCGGGGGTGGCGGTCGGCGTGGTCGGTGCCGTGGGGGACACCTCGCACCGGGCGCTGCTGAGCCACGCCGACCAGAACCTCTACCGCGCGAAGCGGCGCGGGCGCGACCGCGTCGTCGCCGACTGAGCGCCGGCCGGGAGCCGACGACCGGTCCGCGCCTCAGCCCATGTGCGGGTAGGTGTGGTCGGTGGGGGCCACGAAGGTCTCCTTGAGGGTCCTCGGGGACACCCACCGCAGCAGGTTGTGGACCGCGCCCGCCTTGTCGTTGGTCCCCGACGCGCGGCCGCCGCCGAACGGCTGCTGGCCCACGACGGCCCCGGTGGGCTTGTCGTTGACGTAGAAGTTGCCGGCGGCGAAGCGCAGGGTGGCCGTCGCCTCGGCGACGGCGTAGCGGTCCCGGGCGAAGACGGCGCCCGTCAGCGCGTACGGCGCCACACGCTCCATCTGCTCGAGCATCGAGCGCCAGCCGTCGGGGCGGGCGTCGTCCCACACGTGCACGGCGAGGACGGGTCCGAAGTACTCGGTGCGGAAGACCTCGTCGGCGGGGTCGGCGACCTCCACGACGGTCGGGCGCACGAACCAGCCCTCGCTGCGGTCGTGCGTGCCGCCGGCGAGGACGTCGATGCCCGGCTCGGCGTGGGCCCGGTCGATCGCGGCCGCGTTGCGCGCGAACGAGCGCTCGTCGATGACGGCGCCACCGAAGCTCGACAGGTCGTCGACCCGGCCGTAGGTGAGGGACTCCGTCGTGGCGACGAGCGCGTCGCGCACGCCGGCACGCCACAGCGACGCCGGCACGTAGGCCCGCGAGGCGGCGGAGCACTTCTGGCCCTGGTACTCGAAGGCCCCGCGCACCAGCGCGGTGACGAGGGCGTCGGGGTCGGCGCTGGGGTGCGCGACGACGAAGTCCTTGCCGCCGGTCTCCCCGACCAGGCGCGGGTAGGCGTGGTAGCCGGAGATGTTCTCGGCCACGCCGCGCCACAGGTGCTGGAACGTGGCGGTGGACCCCGTGAAGTGGATGCCCGCGAGGTCGGGGGCGGCGAGCATGACGTCGCTGACGGCGAGCCCGTCGCCCGGGAGCAGGTTGACGACGCCGTCCGGCAGCCCGGCCTCGCGCAGCAGCCGCATGGTGAGGACGGCGGCGAGGGTCTGCGTCGGTGAGGGCTTCCACACCACGACGTTGCCCAGCAGCGCGGGCGCGGTCGGCAGGTTGCCGGCGATCGCCGTGAAGTTGAACGGGGTGATCGCGTAGACGACGCCCTCGAGGGGACGGTGGTCGGTGCGGTTCCACACCCCGTTGGAGTGCCTCGGCGGCTGCTCCGCGAGCAGCTGCCGGGCGTAGTGCACGTTGAAGCGCCAGAAGTCCGCGAGCTCGCACGCGGAGTCGATCTCGGCCTGCTGCGCGGACTTCGACTGCCCGAGCATCGTGGCCGCGTTCATGCGCGCCCGCCACGGGCCGCTCAGCAGGTCCGCGGCGCGCAGCAGCACGGCCGCCCGCTCGTCGAAGGGCAGGCGCCGCCACTGCGGCGCGGCCTCCCGCGCGGCGGCCAGGGCCAGCTCCGCGTCGGCGTGGGTCGCGCCGCGTCCGCGCGCGAGGACGTGGGCGTGGGCGTCGGGACGCCGGACCTCGAGCTCCTCGCCGGAGGCGGCCCGGACCTCGCCGCCGACCGTCATGGGCAGCTCGGCGACCTCGCCGAGCACCGAGCGGAGCGCCTCCTCCAGCGTCGCGCGCTCGGGGCTGCCCGGGGCGTACCCGAGCACGGGCTCGTTGTGCGGCGGCGGGGGGCTCGTGACCGCGTCGAAGCCGCCGCCCGGGCCGGCTGCCGGGGCCGAGGACGTCGCGGAGGTCTGCGCGGTGCTCGTCATGTCCCGCACGCTAACGGCCCCGCACCGGCCTGCCCACCAGGGTGCGCCGGCCGCGGCTCCACGAGCGCGCGCGGTCCGCCGCGACTTCGTCGGCGGACGGGCTGCCCGGCGGCGGGGCGGCGGCCATACTCGGCACGTGCCGGTCACGCCGAACCGGTGGGAGCGCCCGGCCGGGCGGCGGAGGGAGGTCGTGGTGCGGGCCGAGCAGCAGCGCGGTGCCACCGCGGACGGCGCCCCCGACGGGCCCGCGCCGGGCACCGACCCGCTCGCCGACGTCGCGGCGCTCGTGGACCGCGACCCCGTGGCGGCGTGCGAGCTGCTGGACGAGCGCATAGCGCACCTCGACGGGTCCGCGGCCGCCGCGGCCGACGGCCTGGCCCCGCGGCTGCTCGTGCTGCGCGCCCGCGCGCGGCACTTCCGCCGCGACCTGCGCGCCCACGACGACACCGCGCGCGCCCTGGAGCTCGTCGACGGCGACGCCGACCCGCTCACGGCGGCGCAGGCCCTCAACATGCACGCGATCTCCTCCGGCTACCTCGGCGACCTGCACGCACAGCTGCGGCACCTCGACCGGGGCCTCGAGGCGCTGCTGCGGGCGTCCGGGCAGGAGGCGGTGCGGCTGCGCTCGGTGATGCGGCACAACCTCGCCGTCGCGCTCTACGACCTCGGCGACGCCCGCGGCGCCCTCGGGCTGCTGGAGGACGCTCGCCGCGAGGCGCGTTCCCTCGGCCACCCGCGGCAGCAGGAGTGGGTGCTCATGAGCTCGGTCGCCGCCGCGTCGTTCCTGCTGCGCGGCTACGAGGGCCAGCCGCCGGCGTCCGGCGAGGAGCGCGACGACCTGCTCGCCCTCGTCGACGCGTGGACCGACGAGGCGGTCACCGCCGCCGACGCCGCCGTGGAGGTCGGCGAGGGCCTGGCGAACCGCCGGGGCGCCTCGTGGTGCCTCGCGCGCCGCGCGC
Source organism: Aquipuribacter sp. SD81 (assembly GCF_037153975.1). Taxonomy (NCBI): domain Bacteria; kingdom Bacillati; phylum Actinomycetota; class Actinomycetes; order Micrococcales; family Intrasporangiaceae; genus Aquipuribacter; species Aquipuribacter sp. SD81. The sequence continues at coordinate 3,282 of NZ_JBBAYJ010000034.1, read as the reverse complement.
AGCTGCACGGCGACCTCGACGCCGCGCTGCGGCACGCCCGTGACGCCGTCCAGCTCGTCGGCACCCTCGGCGAGGTCGACGTGCTCGCGCGGTCGCGGGCCCTGCTGGCGGAGGTGCTGCTCGAGCGCGGCGAGCTCGACGAGGCGGAGCGGATCCTGCTGGACGCGACCGCGGCCACCGACCGGCTCGGCTCGGTGACGAGCGTCATGGTGTGGCACATGCTGGCCACGTGCCGCGAGCGGCGGGGCGACCTCGTCGGCGCCCTCGCCGCCATGCGCCGCTACGTGACGGCCGTGACCGCCTCGCGCGACATGCAGGTGCACAGCACCGCCGCCGTCAACGCCGCCCGCCTGCGACGCGAGGAGGTCGAGCGCGAGCGCGACACGTGGCGCCGCACCTCGGAGAGCGAGCGTCGGGCCGCGCGCGTCGACGCCCTCACCGGCATAGAGAACCGGCGTGCGTTCACCGACGCCATGGCCGACCACGCCCGGGCCGGGACACGGCTCGCGCTGGCCATCGTCGACCTCGACCACTTCAAGCGCGTCAACGACCGCTACGGGCACGTGACCGGCGACGAGGTCCTCGTGCGCGTGGGGCGGGCGATGGTGACCGCCCTGCTCGGGGTGCCCGGGGCCGGGCTGTACCGGGTGGGCGGGGAGGAGTTCGTCGTGACGTTCCCGGTGTCCGACCTGGCCGACACCGAGGTCGCCGCGGTCGTCGAGCAGGTGCGGCGCGCTGCCTCGACGGTCGAGTGGGACGACGTGCCGGCCGTGACCGAGGAGCGCGCCCCGCTCGTCGTGACGGCCTCGGCCGGTGTGACGGTCGGTGTGCCGCGGGAGGCGGCGTCCCCGGCCGGCGAGCTCCTCAGCGCCGCCGACCGGCACCTGTACGAGGCCAAGGACGGCGGCCGGGACCGGCTCGTCGGGCCCTGAGCGGAGACGCCGTCACGCGCCGCCCGGGCTCACAGGGCGTAGGAGTGGTTGCCGACGAAGAGGTAGTTGACGCCGAAGAAGTTGAACAGCAGGCACGCGAAGCCGAGGACGGCGATCCACGCGCTGCGGGTGCCGGCCCACCCGGCCGTCGAGCGCGCGTGGAGGTACGCGGCGTAGACGACCCAGATGACGAAGGACCACACCTCCTTGGGGTCCCAGCCCCAGTAGCGGCCCCACGCCTCGGCGGCCCAGATGGCGCCGCCGACGACCGTGAAGGTCCACAGCACGAACCCGACGGCGTGCAGCCGGAACGACACCTGCTCCAGGCGGTCCGCGCTGGGGACGTGCTGCAGGAAGCGCCCGGGCGCCGCCCCCGCGGTCAGGGCGGCCTCCTGGCGGTGCTGCGCGAGCTGCACGACCGCGAGGCTGAAGCCGATGGTGAACAGCGCGGACGCGACGAAGGCGATCGACACGTGCACGACGAGCCACGAGCTCTGCAGCGCCGGGGACAGGGCGCTGGCGTTCGTGTAGAAGAACGACGTCGCGACCATGAGCGTGAGCAGGACCGGCACGACGACGAACGTGCCGAGCCAGCGCCACCCGCCGGTGCGCAGCAGCACGAGGTACACGAGGCTGACCGCGAGGGAGCCGGTGAGGGCGAACTCGTAGGCGTCGCTCCACGGCACCCGGGACACCGCGAGCCCGCGGGTGAGGACGGCCGCGGCGTGCAGGACGGTCGCGAGGACGAACAGGCTCGTGCCGATGCCACCCGCCCGGCTGCCGCCGGGCGCCGGAGCGCCCGGGGTGGGGCCCGCAGCGCCGGCAGCGCCCGCGCCGGCGGCGTCCGCGACGTCGGGTGCGCCGGCGGACGGACCGACGGCGCCCGCCGCCACCGGCTGCCGGGCGTCGCGGCCCCGGACGGTGACGACGCGCCGCGAGCCCGCGAGGTCGACGGCGTAGGCGACGAGGGAGCCCGCGTACACCGCCATCGCGGAGTACGTGAGCGCGTCGCTCGTGCCCGCCATCGCCTCGTCGACCACGCCCGCCGTGCCCAGCAGCGCCGGCAGTCCCACGAGCCCGTGTCCCAGCACGTGCGTCACCTGCTCTCCTCCTCGGCCGGGCCGACCAGCGACGCGAGGACGCGGTCCACGTGCTCCTGCTGCCCGGTGTCGCGGCCGCGCGACAGCGCGGCCACCTGCACCACGGTACGCGGGCCGCGCTCCTCGTCCCGCGCCGGTTCCGCGCCCCCGGCGTCATCCGCCGGCACGAGACGCACCCACACGCGCCGGCGCGGGAGCGTCAGGCTCGCGACGAGCCCGAGCACCGCCAGCACCGCGGAGACGAGCGCGAGCGGCCCGGACGGGTCGGCGCGCAGCTGGAACGCGGCGAAGCGGGGCAGGTCGCCGAACGTGACCGACCCGCCGCCGGGCAGGTACACGGTGTCGCCGGGGGCGAGCACGAGGACGAGCGGCGCGCCGTCGGCGTCCTCCAGCTGCGTCATCCGGTCGCTGTCCAGCTCGTAGACGGACTGGGGCGTCCCGTCGCCGAGCCCGATGTCGCCGCTCCACGCCGTCAGCACGAGCCGCGGCTCGCGCGCGTCGGGGAACAGCGAGCGCAGCTGCTCGGTGGGCTCGGCCGGGGCGGTGGGCAGCAGGTAGCCGCTGAGGGCGAGGTCGTCACCACCGGGCACGGGCGCCTTGACGACGCCCTCGGAGGTGTACGTCGCGTCCAGCGGCAGGAACGGCACGGGCCCGGACCACCGGACCTCCCCGTCACCGTCCCGGACCTCGAGGTCGGGCGCGTAGCCGTTGCCGGTGAGGAACAGCCGCGTGCCGGCCACCTCGAGCGGGGCGTTGACCGCCACCGAGCCCTCGCGCTCCGCGGCGCCGGGCGCCTCCCGGGTCGTGACCTCGGCCTCGAAGTCGCGAGGGGCGCCGAGCTCGCTGAGCTGCCGCTCCTCGAAGGCGACCCGCAGCCCGTCGAGCCGGACCGTGAACGGGGGCAGCGAGGCGGCGTCGAAGCGCGCGCCGGGCTGCACGGAGTCGTAGGCCGGGAGCACGTTGCTGAAGGTCTCGCCCTCGACCACGAGCGCCTCGCCGCGGTAGGAGTACAGCGAGCCGGTCGCGAGCGCGAGGAGCACCCCGAGCAGGCTGAGGTGGAACAGCAGGTTGCCCGTCTCCCGCAGCCGGCCCGTGTCGGCGGCGAGGGAGCGCGCGCCGTCGCCCTCGTCGCGCTCGTCGAGCACGTGCCCGAGCCGGCCGCGGCCGAGGTCGCGGCCGAGCACGGCGCGCGCGCGGGCCGCGAGCTCCGGCACGCCCGCGGCGACGGTCGCGCTCGCGTGGGCCGGCAC
>NZ_JBBAYJ010000033.1 GCF_037153975.1 Aquipuribacter sp. SD81 | reverse complement strand
CCGCCGTCGCGCAGCCGGACCAGCCGCGCCAGGCCCGGCGGGGCGCAGCGGGCGCGGGACTCCGACGCCACCACCGCACCCAGCGGGTCCAGCAGCAGCCGGGACACGAACACCCTCCCGTCCTCCTCCAGCGTGCGGGCGACGACGTCCCGCGCCCACGCCGACGGCACCGTGCCGATGCCGTCGAGCCGCGCGGGCTCGTCGTCGCCGCCGAGCAGGGCGCGGTCGGTCATGACCAGCTGGACGGCGACGTCGGGCGCCGACGGCACCGGCGCCACCGCAGCCACCGGCGTCGCACCGGCGGACCCGAGGACGGCACCGACGAGCGCGTCCGCCATGACCTGCCCCCGGCTGCGCTCGTCCCCCGCGCAGCGGGCCGTCTCGGCCGAGCGCTGGAGCGCGACCTGGACCGACACCGCCTGGCGCACCGGCAGGAGCGCCGTCAGGTAGGCCATCGTGTCCGGCGCGGGGCGGACGGTGACGCACCGTTCGCCCTCGGCCCGGCGGGCACGCTCGACCACCGAGCGGGGGTCGAGGCGGTAGGCGACCTGGCGCACGCGGGCCACCAGCGCCCGGTCCCCCAGCCGTTCCAGCTCGTCGAGGCCGGCCGCGACCTCCTCGTCGACCGCCTCGCGGTCGGCGCGGGCCAGCACCGCGGTCTCGCGCACGAGCAGCGTCGCACGCCACTCGCTGATCCGGCCGGCCTCGAGCCCGGCCAGCGTGTGCGGCATCTCGTCCACGAGGGCCCGGGCCAGGCCGAGGTGTCGACCGCCCCGGTGCGGGGACTCCCGCCGCGCCAACGCCACCTCCGACGCGACGCCCCGACCCCGCTCCCGCGCCGGCACCCCCGCCGCCGCCTCCGCCTCGCACCGCGACCGGTACAGGTCCGCCGCATCACGCGCCTGCGCCGCCGCAGCCGCCGCCTTCAGCTCCTCCAACGCGCGGATCCGGTCGACGCGCGCGGCGTCGTCGACCGCCGGTCCCAGCCCCGCGAGGGCGGTGGCAGCCGCGAGCACCTCAGCGGCTGCACCGGACTCGAACACGTGTTCGATTCTACGTGAGCCGTCCGACAGCCGCCACCCTGACCGTGTGCTGTGGACGACCGGCTCAGCGGACGAGGTCGACGTCGGCGCTCTCCACGACCTCGGCCGTGCGGCCGGGGGCGGTCTGGAAGCGCCAGTACAGGTTGGTGTGGGCGACGACGGCCGCCGGCGGCGGCGCCCCCCACTCGGTGAGGTCCTCCGTCGTGTGCGCGTCCGCGACGAGCGTCACGTCGTAGCCGCGCACGAAGGCGCCGTGGATCGTGGAGCGGATGCACGCGTCGCTCTGGGCCCCCGTCACCACGAGCCGGCCGACGCGACGTCGCGCGAGCACGTCCTCGAGGTCCGTCGCCTCGAAGGAGTCACCGTGCCGCTTGTGCACGACCGGCTCGCCGTCGGCGACCGCCAGCTCGGGCACGAGCTGCCACGGTTCGCTGCCCCGCGGCAGGTCGTCGGCGGAGTGCTGCACCCACACCACCGGGACCCGCTCGCGACGGGCGCGCTCGACCAGCGAGCCGACCGCCGCGACGACGGCGTCGCGCTCGTGCGCGGCGCCCACCACGCCCTTCTGCAGGTCGATGACCACGAGCGCCGTCCCCGGCCTGTCCGTGAGGGTCGTCATGACCGGACGCTAGGCGCGACCACCGACGGTCCCGTGGGAGTCAGAGCCCCCCGGACACCCGCAGGACGGCACCGCTCACGTAGGACGCCTCGTCCGACAGCAGCCACCACACCGCGGCCGCGACCTCGTCCGGCTCCCCCGCGCGCCGCAGCGGCACCGACGGTGCCACGCGGTCCGGGCGGCCCGGCTCGCCGCCGGCCGCGTGGATGCCCGTCCGGGTCGTGCCGGGCGACACGCACGCGACCCGGATGCCCGACGGGCCGACCTCCTTCGCCAGCCCGACGGTCAGGGCCTCGACGGCCGCCTTGGAGGCGGCGTAGGCGACGTACTCCCCCGGCGCGCCGCTCTGCGCCGCCACCGACGACACCGTCACGAGCACGCCGGGCGTGCCCACGGCCTCCCACCGGCTCACGCACTCGCGGGCGAGCAGCAGCGTGCCCGTCGCGTTGACGTCGACGACCCGGCGCACGACGGCGGCCTCGGTGTCGACGAGCCGCCCGAGCCGGCCCGTCGTGCCCGCGTTCGCGACCACGTGCGTGACGGGCCCGAGGACCGCGGCCGCGTCGAGGACGGCCTCGGCGGCGCCGTCGTCGGCGAGGTCGGCGCGGACGTCCACGACCGACCCGCCGAGCGCCCGCAGCGCACCGACGGTGTCGCGCGCCGCCGCCTCGTCGTCCCGCCACGTCACGCACACCCGCCAGCCGGCCGCGACCGCGCGGTGCGCGACGGCCGCGCCGATGCCGCGGGTCCCGCCCGTCACCACGAGCACGGGTGAGCCGGCCGTCCCCCTCACGCGCGCGTCCGCCGCAGCCACCACAGCCCGGCGAAGGGCAGCCACAGCGGGATGAGCAGGTAGCCGCTGCCGAAGTGCGACCACACGGTCGGCTCCGGGAACAGGTCGGGCCGCACGAAGCTGAACGCCCCGACCACCACCACGCCGACGGCCTCCGTCCCGACCGTCCACCACGCGAGGCGCCTGGCCCACGCCCGGTCGACCGCCAGGGCGACGGTCGCGAGGACGTAGACGGCCGCCGCGACGGTCGTGAGGACGTACGCCAGCGGCGCCTCGTCGAACTTGGTGAGGACCTGGTACACCGACCGGCTCGTCGCGCCGACCGCGAGGACGGCGTACAGCGCGACGAGCACCTTGCCCGGGCCGGAGCGGGTCGCCCGTGCCGCACCCGAACCGGGCGCCTGGTCCTCGACGGTCACGGGGCATAGCGTGCCCCGTCATGACGCGCGGGACCGAGCCGGCCCGGGTGGGCGACCTCGCGGGCAGCGAGTACGTGCTGCTGACGACGTTCACCGCCGACGGCCGGCCGAAGCCGACCCCGGTGTGGGCGGCGCCCGACGGCGACGCCCTCGTCGTCGTGAGCGACGCCGAGGCGTGGAAGGTCCGCCGGGCCCGCCGCACACCCGGCGTCACGCTCGCGGCGTGCACCGCCCGCGGCACGCCGACCGGTGCGGAGGTGCGCGGCGTGGTGACGGTCGTCGGGGACGAGCACCTGCCCCGTGTCCGCGCGGCCCTCGTGCGCACGTACGGCTGGAAGTTCCGGCTGTTCGGTCTGGTCCAGCGGGTGCGCCGCGAGCGGCTGGTCGGGCTCGTCGTGCGTGACGTGCCCGACCCCGCGTGAGGCTCACGCCCCCGGTGGTGCGCCGATCTGCTGCACGCCGCTCCACAGCGACCACAGCCGCAGCACCATGACCGCGACGGTCAGCCCGGCCACGGCGAGCACCGCGCTGCTCCAGCGGTCCGGCTCGTCGAGCGCGACCCAGCCGACGGCGCCCGGCAGCACGAGCACGACCGTCACGAGGTAGCTGACGAACAGGACGGTCGAGCCGACCGGCTCGGTCCCGTCCACGAGCAGCACGACGGCGACGAGGGCCTGGACGAGCAGCAGCGCGCCCAGGGCGGCCGACAGCAGCAGCAGGGCACGCCCCGGCGCCCGGTCGCGGCGGGCCGCCACCAGCCCCCACACCATGACGACGGTGGCCCCGCCGACGAGGAGGGCGACGAGCGGGCCGGTCACACCGCCAGGGTCCCACCCCCGGGACCGACGTCCTGCGTGCGGTCCCGGTCGAACTACCGTGTCCGCGTGGTGGGCGCCGGGGCGGAGGAGCGCGACGAGGCGGTCGACGCTGCCGTGGACGCGGTGCTCGACGCCGAGCGGACCACCCGCAGCGGCGCGGTCCGCGGCACGGCGGTGCTGCTGCCCAAGGTCCTGCGGGCCGTGCAGGAGCGGGCCGACCGGCCCCCGGCGGTCGTGCTCGTGGACGGTCGCAGCGGCAGTGGCAAGACGACGCTCGCGCGGTTCCTCGCCCGGGCGCTGCGGCAGAGCGACGTCGACGTCGGCGTCGTGCACATGGACGGCATCTACCCCGGCTGGGACGGCCTCGACCCGGCGGTGCGCACCCTCGCCGACGACGTCCTGCCCGAGCTGCGCGCGGGCCGGCCGGCCCTGCTGCCGACGTGGCGGTGGTCCACCGGCACGCCCGGCCCGGAGCTGACCGTGCGGCCGCGGGACGTCGTCCTCGTGGAGGGTGTCGGCTGCGCGTCGCGCGCGGCGCGCCTGCACGCCGACCTCGTCGTGTGGCTCGAGGTCCCCGAGGCCGTGCGGCACGAGCGGGCGATGCTGCGCGACGGCGACGCCTACCGGCCGCACTGGGACCGGTGGGCCGACCAGGAGGAGCGCTACCTGTACCGCGAGCGCCCGGACGACGCGGCGCACGTCGTGCTGGGTCCCGACGGCCGCACCCCGCACCGCCTCTGACGGGACCGTGCGCGGCGTACCTCCTCGCGAAACCGGCGTGACGGGCGGCGGCGCCCGCCCCTAGCGTCACGCCGGTGACGACGCTGCCGACCGGCCTCACCATCTCCTCCCCCGACGTCGAGGACGTCGAGCAGCTCGCGTCGTGGCGGCGCGGCTTCACCGACGTCTTCGGCATGCCGGGCAGCACCCCCGAGGAGACGCGGGCCGCCCAGGTGCCCTACCGCGAGCAGCGGCTGACGGGGGTCCGCGACGGCGGGCGCTGGGTCGCGACGTTCCGCTCGTGGGCCGGCACCAGCGCCGTCCCCGGCGGCGCGGCGACCGGCCACGACGACGCCGACGTGCGCTCCGTGGACTCCGAGCTCGTCAGCTCGGTCGCGGTCGGCCCGACCCACCGTCGCCGCGGCGTGCTCACCGCGCTCATGGCCGACTGCCTGCACCACGCCCGCGAGCGGGGCGCGGTCCTCGCCACGCTCTTCGCCAGCGAGGTCCCGATCTACGGCCGGTTCGGCTACGGCGTAGCGACGGAGGTCGCCGACCTGCGCCTCGACCCGAGGGCGGTGCGGCTGCGGCCGCGACCGGACGCGGGCCGCGTGCGGCTGTCCGACGACGACGAGCTGCTGCGGGTCGGACCGGACCTGTTCGAGGCCGCCAGGCTCCGCATGCCGGGCGCGGTCGGCCGCAACGAGATGTCGTGGCAGCGGCTCGCGGAGCGGCTGCCCTCCCCCGGCGCCGACGCCCCGGCCCCACCGCGGCTGCAGCTCGTCCACGAGGCGGCAGACGGGACCGTCGACGGCTACGCCCGGGTGCGGCTCGAGGGGAAGTGGGACGACGAGGGCCCGGCGAACACCGCGACGGTCGACGACCTCACCGCCCTGCGGCCCGAGGCCGCGGCCGCCCTGTGGCGGACCGTCCTCGACCTCGACCTCGTGCGCACGGTCTCGGTCGGCCACCGCACGCCCCACGACCTGCTCCGGACGCTCGTCGGCGACCTGCGGGTGGTCCGCACGACCGTCCACGACGGGCACTGGTGGCGCGTGCTCGACCCCGTACGGCTCCTGACCGCGCGTCGCTGGGGCGCGCCCGGCCGTTCCGTGCTGGAGGTCCACGACCCGGACGGACCCGCGGGCGGGCGGTGGCTCCTCGACGTCGACGAGACCGGGGAGGCGACGGTGACGCCGTCGACGGCCTCCGCGGACCTCACGCTGCCGGTCCAGGTGCTGCCCGCGGTCGTGTGCGGGGTGCGGGCCCTCGGGCCGCTCGCCGCCGCGGGCGACCTGCAGGAGGAGACGCCGGGGGCCGTCGCGCGCCTGGAGCGCACCGCCCGGGTGGGCCCCGTCGCCCTCGCCGCCGTGCAGGGCTTCTGACACCGTCGGCGCCGCGCCGGGACACCGGGCGGCGTCGTGCCTAGGCTGGGCCGATGAGCCTGCGACGCGAGTCCCCGAGCCCCGGCCGCTGGTGGCGCGTGCCGCTGCTCGTGCTGCTGTCCCTCGCGGGGCTGCTCGGGCTCGGCTGGGTCCTCGTGTGGCTGCGGCGCGACGACGACGGGCCGCCCGGCACCTCCGTCAGCCAGTCCCCCGGACCGCCGGCCTCCCGCGCGGTGCACCGCGTCGAGCCGGACGACGACGGCCGTGACGAGCCCGCCGCCCCGCCGTCCCTCGCCACGGCGACCGCCCCCGAGTCGGCGACGGCGTCGGTCGGGGACGACCTCACACGCGTCCAGGGGGTGGGCACCCGCTCCGCGGAGGCCCTCGCCGCGGCCGGCATCGGCGACCTGCGCGCCCTGTCGGAGGCGTCCGCGGCCCAGGTCGGCGACGCCCTCGACGCGGCGGGCCTGCGCCGCTCCCCCACCTTCGCGACGTGGCCGGGCCAGGCCCGGGACCTGCTCGGCCCGGCCTGAGGCCGACCGGGCCGCAAGCAGCACGGTCGGCGCGACGCGCCCACCGACCGACCCGGCTGTGCGCCGGGGCCGCCCATTCGGAAGGGTAGGGGCCATGTGCGGCATCAGCGGTGAGATCACCTTCGACGGCTCGCTCGCCGATGTGGGCGCCGTCGTCCGGATGGCGGACGTCATGACCCCCCGCGGGCCGGACGGCAACGGCATCTGGTCGCAGGGCCGCGTGGCCTTCGGCCACCGGCGGCTCAAGATCATCGACCTGTCCGAGTGCGGCGCGCAGCCGATGGTCGACAACGACCTCGGCCTCGCGGCCGTCTTCAACGGGATGATCTACAACTACCGCGAGCTGCGCGCCGAGCTCGAGGGCCTCGGGCACCGGTTCTTCTCCACCTCCGACACCGAGGTCGTGCTCAAGGGCTACGCGGAGTGGGGCACGCGCTGGGTCGACCGCCTCCTCGGCATGTTCGCCGTCGTCATCTCCGAGCGCGACACCGGCAGGGTCGTGGTCGCGCGCGACCGGCTCGGCATCAAGCCGCTGTACCTGTCGCGCGGCACCGGCACGCGGAACCGGCTGCGCTTCGCCTCGACCGTGCCGGCGCTGCTCGCGGGCGGCGACGTCGACACGAGCATCGACCCCGTCGCGCTGCACCACTACCTGTCGTGGCACGCGGTCGTCCCCGCGCCGCACACGATCCTCAACGGCGTCCGCAAGATGCCCCCGGCCACGGTCCGCGTGTACGAGCCCGACGGCACGTACGAGGACACCCGCTACTGGTCGCCGGACTACACCCGGCGCGAGGAGCACGCGGGCTGGTCGTTCGACGACTGGACGGACGCGACCATCGAGGCTCTGCGCACCGCGGTGCGCCGGCGCATGGTCGCCGACGTGCCCGTCGGGGTGCTGCTGTCCGGCGGGGTGGACTCCAGCCTCGTCGTCGGGCTGCTCGCCGAGCAGGGCCAGGCCCACCTCGCGACGTTCAGCATCGGCTTCGACGCGGTCGCCGGTCGCGAGGGCGACGAGTTCCGCTACTCCGACGTCGTCGCCGAGCGCTTCGGCACGAACCACCACCGCATCCGCGTCGGGCAGGACGAGCTCGTCGGCTCCCTCGAGCACGCCATCACGAACATGTCCGAGCCGATGGTGAGCCACGACGTCGTGGCCTTCGACCTGCTGAGCCGCGAGGTGTCCCGCCACATCAAGGTCGTGCAGTCCGGGCAGGGCGCCGACGAGGTCTTCGCCGGCTACCACTGGTACCCGCCGTTGCAGGGCCTGCGGGTGGAGGACGCGCCCGAGGCGTACGCGAAGGCGTTCTTCGACCGGGACCACGCGGCCATGGCGCGGGTCGTCTCCCCCGCCGTGTACGAGGCGATGAACGCCGCGGACCCGGACGGGCCGTCGTTCGCCTACGTCCGCGACCACCTCACGCAGGGCCGGGCGGACACCGCGGTCGACGCCGCGCTCCGCCTCGACACCGAGGTCATGCTCGTCGACGACCCCGTGAAGCGCGTCGACAACATGACGATGGCGTGGGGGCTGGAGGCCCGCGTGCCGTTCCTCGACCACGAGCTCGTCGAGCTCGCCGCCATGTGCCCGCCCGAGCACAAGCTCGCCGACGGCGGCAAGGGCGTGCTCAAGGCGGCGGCCCGCCGCGTCGTGCCGCGCGAGGTCATCGACCGCCCCAAGGGCTACTTCCCCGTGCCGGCGATCACCCACCTGCAGGGCAAGGTGCTCGACGTCGTCCGCGACGCGCTGCACGCCCCGGCCGCGCGCTCCCGCGGGCTGTTCCGCGACGACTACGTCGAGCAGCTCATGGCGGACCCGAACGCCGAGCTCACGCCGCTGCGCGGCAACAAGCTGTGGCAGCTGGGGCTGCTCGAGTGGTGGCTGCAGGCCCACGAGGTGGGGTGAGCGACGTGTCGAGCCGTCGTCGCCCGCGCGTCGCCGGCCTGCGCGGACGGCCGGGCATCACCTCCCAGCCGTGGACCCCCGTGCCGGACCACCTGCGCCGGGACATGCAGCGCGACGTCCTCGTCGACATGGGCTGGGGCCGGCTCGTGTTCGGCCAGACCTTCTACGACCTCACCGGGATCCTCGACGCGCTGCGCAGCGAGGAGACCGGCGAACGGGACATCTGCATCTACCCGCCCGACCCGCAGGTGCTCGTGGGCCTCGCCCCCACCGAGCTGTTCATCGACCCGAGCTACACGCTCCGCCTGCCGCTGCACCGCTACCGGCGCCAGACCACGCCGACGCGCGGCCTGCTCGTGCGCACCGTCGGGGCGCGCGAGGAGCTGCTGGAGGCCAACCGCATCTGCGCGAGCGTCGGCATGGTGACCGGCGACGTCGACGTGCTGTGGGCGAACCAGCGCACGCGCACGTTCACCTACCTCGTCGCGCAGGACACGACGACGGGCGCGATCGTCGGCACCGTCACGGGCGTCGACCACGTGCTCGCCTTCGACGACCCGGACGGCGGCAGCAGCCTGTGGGCGCTGGCGGTGGACCCGCAGGCCCGCGTGCCGGGTGTCGGCGAGGCGCTCACCCGCACGCTCGCGCAGCGCTACCAGGCCCGCGGCCGCTCGTTCATGGACCTGTCGGTGCTCGCGTCCAACACCTCGGCCCTCGCGCTGTACGAGAAGCTCGGCTTCGTCCGGACCGCCTCGGTGTGCGTGAAGCGCAAGAACCCCATCAACGAGCCGCTGTTCGCGCCCCGGCCGGACTCCATCGACGACCTCAACCCGTACGCGCGGATCATCGCCGAGGAGGCGCTGCGCCGCGGCATCCGGGTGCAGGTGACGGACGGGCGCTGGGGCGAGATGCGCCTCACCCACGGCGGACGCCGGGTGCTGACCCGCGAGTCGCTGTCGGAGCTGACGAGCGCGGTCGCCATGAGCCGCTGCGACGACAAGCGCGTCACCCGCCGGCTGCTGCAGCGCGCCGGGGTGCCGGTCGCCCGCGGCCACGAGGTGCTCGGCGGCGAGGTCGGCGAGGCGGAGGAGGCGTTCCTCGACGAGGTCGGTGACGTCGTCGTCAAGCCCGCCCGCGGCGAGCAGGGCAAGGGCATCACGGTGGGTGTCGACGGGGCCGAGGAGCTGCGGGAGGCGGTCGCGACGGCGTACGCGCTGTGCCCGGACGTGCTGCTCGAGGAGCGCGTGCCCGGGGAGGACCTGAGGGTGCTCGTCATCGACGACGAGGTCGTCGCGGCGGCCGTCCGTCGCCCGGCGACGGTCGTGGGCAACGGCCGCGACAGCGTCGCGGAGCTCGTCGGGGCGCTCTCGCGGCGCCGCCAGCGGGCCACCGGCGGGGAGTCGAGCATCCCGCTGGACGCGACGACGGAGGCAGTCGTCCGCTCCGCCGGCTGGTCGATGGACGACGTCCTGCCGAAGGGCGAGCACCTGCAGGTGAGGCGGACCGCCAACCTGCACACCGGCGGCACGATCGAGGACTGCACCGACGAGCTGTCGCCCGCGCTGCGCGAGGCCGCGGTGCGCACCGCGCAGGTCATCGGCATCCCCGTCACGGGCGTCGACTTCCTCGTCCCGTCGCCGTCGGCGGCCGACGGCTTCACCTTCGTGGAGGCCAACGAGCGGCCGGGGCTCGCCAACCACGAGCCGCGCCCGACGGCCCAGCGCTTCGTCGACCTGCTGTTCCCGGGCACCGCCCAGCCGCGGGCGGACGACCACCCGTGACGGGCCGGGCCGTGACGGGGCGGCCTTGACGGGGCGGACGTGACGGAGCAGCCCGACGCGTCTGCGACGATCGCACGGTGACCCGCACCTCCCCCGCCACGCGCCGCACCGTCCGTCCCGTCCGCCTCGACATCGACGCGGAGTACCTGCGCGACGTCATGCTCGAGCTGCTGTGCATCCCCAGCCCGTCCGGGCGCACCGACGCCGTCATGCAGCGCGTGGGCGACCTGCTGTCGCAGATGGGCGTCGACCTCGACATCACCCGGCGCGGGGTGCTGCGCGCGACCGTCCCCGGCCGTCGCGACGACGTGAACCGCGCCGTCGTCGTCCACGCCGACACGATCGGGACGATGGTGAAGCGGCTCAAGGAGAACGGCCGCCTCGAGGTCATGTCGGTCGGCACGCACTCGGCCCGCTTCGCCGAGGGCGCGCACGTCACCGTGCTCACCGACGACCCGGAGAAGACGTACACCGGTACCGTCCTGCCGCTGAAGTCGAGCGGGCACACGTACGGCGACGAGATCGACGTCGCCGCGATCGGCTGGGACCAGGTCGAGGTCCGGATCGACGCGCCCGTGTACGACGTCGCGGGCCTCATGTCGCTCGGCGTCCAGGTGGGCGACTTCGTCGCGCTCGACGCCGGCCCGCAGATCACGCCGATGGGCTACGTCAAGTCCCGCCACCTCGACGACAAGGCGGGTCTCGCGGCCTGCCTCGCGGCTTTCAAGGCGTTCACCGAGGCGGGCATCACCCCGCCGGTCACCGCGCGGCTGCTCGTCACCATCGGCGAGGAGGTCGGCCACGGCGCGACCCACGGCTTCGACTCCGGCACCGCCGAGATCGTCGCGGTCGACAACGGCGTCGTCGCCCCCGGGCAGCAGTCCCGGGAGGAGGCGGTGAGCGTCGCCATGATGGACTCCACCGGCCCCCACGACTTCCACCTCACGCGCCGGCTGCTCGCGCTCGCCGAGGAGCACCGCATCCCCGCCGTCCGCGACGTGTACCGGGTGTACCGCTCCGACGCCGCGCCCGCGGTCGAGGCGGGCGTGGAGGCGCGGACGGCCCTGCTCGGGTTCGGCCTCGACTCCTCCCACGGTCACGAGCGCACCCACCTCGACGGGCTGTGCCACCTCGCGGAGCTGCTCGCGGTCTACCTGCAGACCGACCTGACGTTCCGCGACTGGGACAGCAAGGAGTACGGCACGCTCGAGGACTTCCCGGCCATGGACGCGGTCCAGCCGACGCCTATGGAGTCCACGGAGGTCGACCGGCGCGTGGCCGAGGGCGACCGGCGGGTCAACCACACCTGAGGGCGTCCCACCGGCGGTGGGTCAGCCCGGTCGGCCGTCGCCGTGGGCGTGCAGCTCGACGAGGGTCGCGAGGCGTACCGCCTCGCGCGAGGCGTGCCCGCCGTCGGCGGTCTGCAGGGCGAGGACGGTCGCGGTCGTCCCGTCGGACAGGTCGAGACGGCCGAACGTCGAGTCCCTCCCGAAGCGCACGCCGACGACCTGCGCCCACGCGAGCCGCCGGGTCGTGAGGACGTTGCGGACCACGAGCCCGTCCTCGGCCGGCAGGACCGCGACGGCACCGAAGCGGACGAGCAGCCACACGCCGGCCCCGGCCACCACGAGGAAGCCGACCCGGTCCGGCACCGTCAGGCCCGGGTAGGGCGGGAAGCCGGCCGCGAGCGCGCCGAAGACCACGAGCCAGGCGACGGCCAGCACGTACGGCACCCAGCGGCCGGCCCGCGGGCGGAGCGGGCGGTGCAGCCGCGCCCGCTCCGCGGCGCGGTCGCTCACCGCGGGTCGCTCACAGCCGGCACGCGTGGATCTCCGTGACGAGGATCGCGCGCGCCCCCACCTCGTACAGCTCGTCCATGACGCGGTTGGTGTCGCTGCGCGGGACCATGGCGCGCACCGCCGACCAGCCGGAGTCGTGCAGCGGCGAGACGGTCGGCGACTCCAGGCCGGGTGTGACCGCCGCGGCCTGCTGCACGAGCTCGTTGCGCACGTCGTAGTCGATGAGGACGTAGCGCCGCGCGGTCATGACGCCCGTCAGCCGGCGCGCGAGGACCTCTACCCCGGGGTGGGCGACCTGGTCCGGCTGGCTGCCGTCGGGCACGACGAGGACGGCCTCGGACTCCAGCAGGGGCTCGCCGAAGACCTCCAGGCCCGCGTTGCGCAGCGTCGTGCCGGTCTCCACGACGTCGGCGATGACGTCGGCGATGCCGAGCTGCACCGCGGACTCCACCGCCCCGTCGAGCCCGACGACGTCGGCGTCGATGCCGCGTCCCGCGAGCCACGTGCGCACGAGCCCCGGGTAGGCCGCCGCCACGCGGCAGCCCACGAGCTGCTCGACGGTGCGGGGCCCGCCCGCGGGCGCGGCGAAGCGGAAGGTGGAGCGCGCGAAGCCGAGCGGCAGGACCTCCCGCGCGGGCGCCTGCGAGTCGATCATGAGGTCGCGGCCCGTGATGCCCACGTCGAGGGTGCCGGAGCCGACGTAGACGGCGATGTCGCGCGGGCGCAGGAAGAAGAACTCGACGTCGTTGTCGGGGTCGACCATGCGCAGCTGCTTCGGGTCGCGGCGGCGCCGGTACCCGGCCTCGGCGAGGATGTCGTGCGCGGCCTCGGACAGCGAGCCCTTGTTGGGCACGGCGACGCGCAGGCTCGTCCCGGTCGACGGGGTGCTCATGGCAGGGGGCTCCTCGAGAGGGTCAGCTCGGTCACAGGTGGCGGTAGACGTCGGCGAGGGTGAGGCCCCTCGCCACGAGCAGCACCTGCAGGTGGTAGAGCAGCTGGCTCGCCTCCAGCGCGAGGGCCTCGTCGGACTCGTGCTCGGCGGCCATCCACACCTCGGCCGCCTCCTCGACCACCTTCTTGCCGATGGCGTGCACGCCGGCGTCGAGCGCCGCGACGGTGCCCGACCCCTCGGGGCGGGTGGCGGCCCGGTCGCTGATCTCCGCGAACAGGTCCTCGAACGTCTTCACGTGGGAGCAGGCTACGCGCTCGGCCTCACGCCGCCGCGCCGAGCCGGCCGTACGTGGTGCTGCGCTGGGCGACCGGCCGCCCGACACCCGCGGCGATGGCCGTCAGGTCCTCGACGGTCTTCGCCGAGCCGTGCGCGGAGCCCGCCATGCGGCTGATCGTCTCCTCCATGAGGGTGCCGCCGAGGTCGTCGGCGCCGCCGGTGAGCATGGCGCGGGTGCCGTCGACGCCGAGCTTCACCCACGAGGTCTGCACGTGGTCGATGCGCCCGTGCAGCAGGAGCCTGGCCACGGCGTGCACCGCCCGGTTGTCGCGCAGCGTGGGCCCGGGGCGGGCGATGCCCGCGAGGTAGATCGGGGAGCTGGTGTGGACGAACGGCAGCGGCACGAACTCGGTGAAGCCGCCCGTCCGGTCCTGCACGCCGGCGAGGGTGCGCAGGTGGGCGACCCAGTGCCGGGGGTGGTCGACGTGGCCGTACATCATCGTCGAGCTGCTCGGGATGCCGAGGGAGTGCGCGGTCTCGACGACCTCGAGCCAGGCGCTCGTCGGCAGCTTGCCCTTGGTGAGCACCCAGCGGACGTCGTCGTCGAGGATCTCCGCCGCCGTGCCGGGGATCGACCCGAGCCCCGCGTCCTTGAGCTCGCTGAGCCAGTCGCGCACACTCACCCCGGCCCGGGACGCCGCGGACACGACCTCCATCGGGCTGAAGGCGTGCACGTGCATGCCGGGGGCCGCGTCGAGGACCGCGCGGACGATGCCGGCGTACGCGCCCGGGCCGAGGTCGGGGCTGATCCCGGACTGGATGCACACCTCGGTGGCGCCGAGCGCCTGGGCCTCGGCGGCCCGGCGACCCACCTCCGCCAGCGACAGCGTGTAGGCGTCGGCGTCGCTCTTCCGCTGCGCGAACGCGCAGAACCGGCAGCCGACGTAGCAGACGTTCGTCACGTTGATGTTCCGGTTGACGACGTAGGTCACGGTGTCGCCGACGGCGCTGCGCCGGACGTCGTCGGCGAGCCGGCCGAGGGCGTCGAGCTCGGCCCCGTCGCTCGTCAGCAGGGCGAGGTACTGCTCGTCGGTGAGGCCGGCCGGGTCGTCGGCGGCCCGTCGCAGGGCGGCGGCGGCGTCGCCTGTGCCCCAGACCGCCGGTGAGGTGACCCGCTCCCCCACCGCCTGCCAGTCGCCGTACACCTCGTCGAAGTCCCCGCGCCGGTCGCCGGTGCGGCCCTCGGTGTCGACGGCGGCGTGGAGGTCGGCGCGCCCGGTCGTCACGAGCCCCCCGTCGGGCTCCTGCCACGGCAGCCCGACGGCGCGGGCGCCGTCGCGGGCGAGCCCGGTGGCCGGGTCGGCGAGCGCCTCGACGTGCGGCCGGACGCGCACGTCGAGCCACGGCGCGCCGTCGTGCAGCGCCGCGCGCACGTAGCCGGGGTGGACCGTGAGGCGCGGGCGGAGCGCGAACCCCGCCTCGCCCGTCCAGCGGGCGAGGTCGTCGAGCTGCGGCCACGGCCGCTCGGGGTTGACGTGGTCGGGGGTGACCGGCGAGACCCCGCCCCAGTCGTCGACGCCCGCGCGCAGCAGGTCGGCGAGGTCGTCGGGGTCGGACAGGTTGGGCGGTGCCTGCAGCGACACCGTCGG
This sequence comes from Aquipuribacter sp. SD81, assembly GCF_037153975.1. Classification (NCBI taxonomy): domain Bacteria; kingdom Bacillati; phylum Actinomycetota; class Actinomycetes; order Micrococcales; family Intrasporangiaceae; genus Aquipuribacter; species Aquipuribacter sp. SD81. The sequence continues at coordinate 16,095 of NZ_JBBAYJ010000033.1, read as the reverse complement.
GCCGAGCAGCAGCCGGGCGACGGTGAGCGTCGCGAGGTAGGACTCGCGGTCGAGGTCGGGGACCGCCTGCATCGCGGTCGCGTCCTTCGCCCGGAAGTTCTGGACGATGACCTCCTGCGTGGCGCCGTACTCCCGCGCGACGCGGCGGATCGCGAGCAGGGCGTCGACGCGCTCCGCGGGGGTCTCGCCGATGCCGAGCAGCACCCCGGTGGTGAAGGGCACGGCGAGGCGGCCGGCGTCCTCCAGCACGCGCAGGCGGACGGCCGGGTCCTTGTCCGGGCTGCCGAAGTGCGGCCCGCCGGGCTCGCTCCACAGCCGGGTGGCGGTCGTCTCGAGCATCATCCCCATGGAGGGGGCGACGGGCTTGAGCCGCTGGACCTCCTGCCAGCTCATGACGCCGGGGTTGAGGTGCGGGAGCAGGCCCGTCTCCTCCAGCACCGCGACGGCGCAGGCGCGCACGTAGGCGAGGGTGGAGTCGTAGCCGCGCTCGTCGAGCCACTGCCGCGCCTGCGGCCAGCGCTCCTCGGGACGGTCGCCCAGGGTGAAGAGGGCCTCCAGGCAGCCCGCGGCGGCGCCTTCCCGCGCGATCCCGAGCACCTCGTCGAGCTCGAGGAAGGCCGACGGCACGCGGTGCGGGACCGTGACGAACGTGCAGTAGTGGCAGCGGTCCCGGCACAGCCGGGTGAGCGGAACGAACACCTTGGGCGAGTACGTGACGGTCCCTGGCCGGCCGGCCCGGGCCATCGCCTCGTCCCGCACCCGGCCCGCGGGCTCCGCGAGCGCGGCCAGCTGCTCGCCGCGCGCGTGGAGCAGCGCCGTCGCCTCGGCGGCGTCGAGGCTCTTGCCCGCGACCGCCCGGTTGACCGCACGCTCGACCTCGCGGGGGGTGGGCGCGACGGGCGGGACTGCGGGGACGCCGTGGCCGGTCACCGCAGCAGGCTACGCGCGCCCTCCCGCGGCCGGCGCCGCCGTCCGGCGGCACGGCCGGGACGCGGCTCAGTCGCGGTCGCGGTCGCCGCCGTGCAGCTCGTCGACGACGCGGTTCTCGGCGAGCAGGGGCGTGAACGTCTGGACGGGTGCCTCGGCGAGCTCGTCGACCGCCTCCTGCGCCCGGGCGGTGACCTCCTCGCGGGGTGCGTCGACCGACGGCCTCGCCTCCACCTTCTCGACGACCTGCTCGACCCGCGGGTCGTCCTCGTGCGTGCCGGTCATGGCTGTCCTCCTCGCGTCCTGGCCCGTCCCTGTGCCGGGCCCGGCTGCGAGGTCCCACCGTCCGGGCGGCGCCATGCGCACGCGCGGCGGTGTTCACCCGGTGTTCACCGGTGACCCGGGCGGGTGCGCGGAGGCGGAACGCGCGCACGGCGCCCGCCCGGTGCTGCACCATGCACCCGGGCCGGACCGCCGCGAAGGGCGTCGACGGGCGGTCCGGGAGGGGCCGGTCGACGGTGCAGGACCACACGGACCGCGGCACCGCCGACGGCTGGGACCGGCTGGCCCGTGCCGCCCGGCCGCTGACCGGTGCCGACGCGGCCGCGATCCGGCGGCGCGCGCTGCCCTGGTGGGCGGGACGGGTCGCGGTGCCCGCGCTCGTCACCGCGCTGCTCGTGCTCGAGTACGTGCTGTCCGGCGACGGTCCCGCGTGCACGGTCGACGACCCCTGCCTCGCCGCGCCGGGCTCGTCGTTCGTCGAGGGGCTGCAGGTGGGGGCCGCCGTGGCGCTGTGGCTCCTGCCGCGGGTGGGGGCGCCCGTCACGGCGCTGGCGGCCCTCGGCTACTGGGCCGGGATCTACCTCGCCGTGGACGGGGAGCCGGCCTCGGTCCCCGCGCTGCTGTGCCTCGGGCAGGCCGCCGTGGCGGGGGTGTCGTGGGCGTGGCAGGTGCGCGCCCGCCGCGCCCCGCTGCCGCCGCGCGGGCCGCGCGTGCGGCTGCCCGCGGACGGCCGGACGCGGCTGGTGTCCACCGGCCTCGGCACGCTGGAGGTGGCGGCGGTGCTCGCCGGGCTCCTCGCGGTCGGTCTCGCGGGCTGGTGGGTGCTCGCCGACGCCCGCACCGACGCCCGGGACGCGCGCGCCGAGGTGGTGGACGTGACGGTCGTGTCGGTCGACGACGTCGACTGGTTCGCCGTGGTGCGGGTGCCCGGGTCCGGGACCGTCGAGGTGCCGCTGTGGGACCTCGAGGGCGTCGAGCCGGGGGCCCGGCTGCCCGCGAGGGTCGACGCGAGCCGGGACCCCGTGCACGTGAGCCTCGTGAGCCAGCCCGTCGAGCACGACGGGTGGCTGTGGTTGTCGGGCGTCGTCGCGACGCTCGCCCTCTCCCTCGCGGCGCACCGGGTCGGGCCCCTGCGCCGTCGCGCCCGGCTGCTGCGCCACGGCGGTCCCGTGTGGTCGCTGACCGGCGGTGCCGACGACGTGCTCGTGGTCCTGCCGTCGCTGGGGCTGGCCGCGCCCTTCAGCCGCGTGCTGCCGACCGACGGGTTGCTGGCGGCGACCGGTCTGCTGCACCAGGAGCTCGACGAGGAGTCCGCGTCGGCGCTGGAGCAGGACCTCGCGGCCGAGGAGCGCGCCGACCGGGAGGACTTCGCCGCCGCCTGGCGGGGCGAGCCCCGCGCGCACGACGCCGACGACCTCGACGACCTCGACGACCTCGGGGGGCCGCACGGTGACGTGCTGGTGCTCGGCGACCCGCGCCCCGGTGGGGTGGTCGTCGTCGTCCTGCCCGACGCGGTCGTCGCCCCCTTCGCGCCCCTGTCGGCGCTGTCGCCGGTGCTCGCCGACGGCCTCGACGCGGGACAGGCCGGCCACGCCGGCCTCGCCGGACCCGACGGGCCGGTCGGCGTGGACCTCGACCTGGACCCGGACGGGGCGGACCTGCCTGGCCGTCCGGTCGAGCCCGCGCCTGTCGGTGTGCCCCTGCTGGGGCCGCACGGTCGGGTCGGGACCGTGGTGCTGCGGCAGTCCCCGTGGCGGTGGCTCTGGGCGGCGAGCGCGCTGCTGCTGCTCGTGCCGTGGGTGCTCGTCACCGACTGGGTGTGGCCGGGCGAGCCCGGCGACGAGGTCGGCTGGTTCGAGGCGGTCGGCGTCTTCGCCGCCGGCCTGGCCTTCGGCACGGGCGGTCTGGCCCGGGCACGGACCCGGGTCGTCCTCGACGCCGCCGGGGTGCACGTGCGCGACGGCTACCTGTGGCGCAGCACCCAGTGGTGGGCGGTCGTCGGGGTGCGGGTGGCCGACGACGACGTGCTCGTCGCCCTCGGCCTCGACGACGAGGGTGTGCCCGAGGTGGTCGGCGGGGCGGCGCCCCCGGGGCTGCGGGCGACGGCCGTGGCCGCCGCCGCGGAGCGTCGTCGGGTGGACGCGACGCTCGCACGAGGCGACGCGGCCGGGACGGGGCGACCGGCGCCGGTGGGACGAGAGGCGGCCGACCGCGGGCTCGCCGCCGTGGCGGGCATGCTGGCGGAGGCCGACGCCGACCGCGGGCGGTCCCGTCGCCTCGACCCGTTCCTCGCGGGGCTCGCGGTCGTGTACGTGCTCGCGGCCGCGTCGACCCTCCTCGCGCCGGTCGTGCTCTGACGGTGGCGGGTGGCGCGTGTCAGCCCGCGCCGAAGCCGACGCTCCCCCGGGGCACCGCCCGGGCGACGCGCAGGCCCAGGACGGTGCTGACGGCGGCCTCGGCGGCCTCCGCGCCCTTGTCCTCGCGCGAGCCCGGCAGGCCCGCCCGGTCCAGCGCCTGCTCGACGGTGTCGCACGTGAGCAGCCCGAACCCGACGGGTGTCGCGGTGCGGACGGCGACGTCGGTGAGCCCGGACGTCGCCGCCTGGCACACGTAGTCGAAGTGGGGCGTGCCGCCGCGCACGACGACGCCGAGCGCGACGACCGCGTCGACCTCCGGTGCGAGGGTGGCCGCCGCGACCGGCAGCTCGAAGGAGCCCGCGATGTGCACCTCGACGACGTCGGTGACGCCCGCGTGCGCCAGGGCCCGGCGGGCGCCCGCCAGGAGCCCGCCCATGACCTCCTCGTGCCAGCTGGACGCGACGACCGCGACGCGCAGCCCCGCCCCCGCGCCCGGCTCCACCAGCACCGAGGGTGCTCCCTGACCGCTCACGCCGTCCTCCCGTCCGCGTCGTCCCGACCGGTCCGTCCGGCGGGGGTGGTGCTGGTCCTGCTGGTGGTGCCCGTCGTGCCGTCCAGCGTGCCGGGGAGCACGTGCCCCATCCGGTCGCGCTTGACCGCGAGGTAGCCGACGTTGTCCGGACCGGTGCCGACGACGAGCGGCACCCGCTCGACGACCTCGACCCCACCGGCCTCCAGGGCGGCGACCTTGTCGTTGTTGTTCGTCAGCAGGCGCACCCGGTCGACGCCGAGGTCGGCGAGGACCGCCGTCGCCGCGCCGTACTCGCGGGCGTCGGCGGGCAGGCCCTGCACGGTGTTCGCGTCGACGGTGTCGAGGCCGGCGTCCTGCAGCGCGTAGGCCGCGACCTTCGCCGCCAGCCCGATGCCGCGGCCCTCGTGGCCGCGCACGTAGACGACGACCCCGCCCTCGAGGGCGACCCGGGCCAGCGCCGCCTCGAGCTGGGGACCGCAGTCGCAGCGCAGGGACCCGAGCGCGTCGCCGCTCAGGCACTCCGAGTGCACGCGCACGAGCACGGCGCGCCGCCCCGGGGTGTCGCCCGGCCCGGCGGGTCCGGACGGCCCGGCGGCTGCGATCGCGAGGTGCTCCGCCCCCGTCAGCACGTCGTGGTAGGCGTGGACCCGGAACGTGCCCGTCCGTGCGGGCAGGTCGGCGGAGGCGACGTGGCGGACGCGGGCCTGCGCGGGGACCACCGCGTCGCCGGCCGGTGAGGCGTCGACGACCGGCGGCAGGCCGGCCGCCTCCCGCGCCCGCCGCCACGCGACGAGGTCGGCGATGCTCACGACGAGCAGGCCCTCGGTGCGGGCGAGCGCGAGCAGCTGCGGCAGGCGCAGCAGCTCGCCGTCGTCGTCGACCAGCTCGCAGATCATGCCGACCGGCGGCAGCCCGGCCGCCCGGCACAGGTCGACCGCGGCCTCGGTGTGGCCGTTGCGCTCGAGCACGCCGCCCGGGCGGGCCCGCAGCGGCAGCACGTGACCGGGGCGCACGAGGTCGTGCGGCACCGTCGTCGGGTCCGCGAGCAGGCGGAGCGTCCGCGCGCGGTCACCGGCGGAGATGCCGGTCGTCACGCCCTCGCGCGCGTCGACGCTCACGGTGTACGCGGTGCGCAGCGGGTCCTCGGAGTCGCCCACCATGAGCGGCAGCTCGAGGCGGTCGGCGGTCTCCGCCGGCATCGGCGCGCAGATGTAGCCCGACGAGTGCCGCACGGTCCAGCCGACCCAGCGCGGGGTGGCGGTCGCCGCCGCCATGACGACGTCGCCCTCGTTCTCCCGGTCGGCGTCGTCGACCACGACGACGGGGCGGCCGGCCCGCAGCTCCGCCAGCGCCGCCTCGACCGTGGCCAGGCCCGCGCTCACGCGGCACCTCCCGCCGACGGCGCCGGCACGCCCAGGGCGTCGAGCCGGGCGGCCACCTGCCGCTCGACGTACTTCGCGAGCACGTCGACCTCGAGGTTGACCCGCTCCCCCACCGCGCGGCGCCCGAGCGTGGTCGCCTCGAGCGTCGTCGGGATGAGGGACACCTCGAAGGCGTCGTCCAGGGCCGCGGAGACGGTGAGCGACGTGCCGTCGACCGCGATCGAGCCCTTCTCCACGACGTAGGGCCGCAGGGCCGCCGGCAGCGAGACCCGCACGACCTCCCAGCGCTCCCCCGGCGTGCGGGCGAGGACCTCGCCGACCCCGTCCACGTGGCCCTGCACGACGTGGCCGCCGAGCCGGGCGTCCGCGCGCAGCGCCCGCTCGAGGTTGACCGGCGCGCCCGGACCGAGTCCCGACAGGGCGCTGCGCGCGAGGGTCTCGGCCATGACGTCGGCGGTGAAGGACCCGTCGCCGACGTCGACGACGGTGAGGCAGACGCCGTTGACGGCGATCGAGTCGCCGTGCGCGGCGTCGGTGGTGACGAGCGGGCCGTGCACGGTGAGCCGCGCGGAGTCCGCGGCCACCTCGAGCCGCACGACCTCCCCGAGCTCCTCGACGATGCCGGTGAACATCAGCTGGTCCTCCCTGCCGGCGCGGACGCCGGCGCTGCTGCGGTGGTGCCGGTCGTGCTGGTCGTGCTGGTCGTGCTGGTCGTGCTGCTCGTGCGTGCGGGTCCTCGGCGCGGTCGGGCGACGAGGGCGACGTCACCGCCGACCGTCTCGACCGAGACGAGGTCGAGGCGGACGGTGTCCCGGACGGAGACGGCGCCGAGGTCGGCGACGACGGCGGGACCGCCCCCGAGCAGGGCGGGGGCGAGGTAGGCGACGACCTCGTCGACGGCGCCGGCCCGCAGGAAGGCCGCGGCGAGCGTGGGGCCGCCCTCCACCCAGGCGTGGCGCACCTCGCGCTCCGCGAGGGCGGTGAGGACCGCCTCGACGTCGTGGGTGGGCAGGAGCAGCGTCTCGGCGGCGTCGTCGAGCAGCCGCGCACCCGGCGGCAGCGGGCGCCGCCCGACCACGGTGCGCAGCGGCTGGCGGGGCAGGGGCCGGTCGGTGCCGGGGTCGCGGGTCGTGAGCCACGGGTCGTCGACGAGGGCGGTGCCGGTCCCGACGACGACGGCGTCGGCGCCAGCGCGACGCCGGTGCACGTCGGCCCGGGCGGGGGCGCCGGTCAGCCAGCGGCTCGTCCCGTCGGGGGCCGCGACCCGGCCGTCGAGCGTGCTCGCCCACTTCAGGGTGACGAACGGCCGCCCGGTGGCCACGGCGTGACGCCAGTAGCGGGTGAGCGCCTCCGCCTCCTCGCGCGCGTGGCCGACGACGACGTCGACGCCCGCGGCCCGCAGCTCCTCGGCGCCGCCGCCCGCCCGCGGGCCGGGGTCCTCGACCGCGGCGACGACGCGCGCGACGCCCGCCTCGACGAGCGCGCGCGTGCACGGTCCCGTGCGCCCGGTGTGGCGGCAGGGCTCCAGCGTGACGACCGCGGTGGCCCCGGCGGTCGGGCGCCCGGCCGCCCTGGCGGCGGCGAGGGCCGCGACCTCGGCGTGCGGCGTGCCGGCGCCCTCGTGCCGGCCCTCCGCGAGCACGTCGCCGTGCGGCCCGAGCAGCACGCAGCCGACCCGGGGGTTCGGTCCGTGCGGCGGCCCCCCGGCCGCGAGCGCGAGGGCGCGGCGCATGGCGGCGGCCTCCGCCGCGCTCACGTGCGCCTGTCGCGCCGCCTGCCCTGCCTGCCCTGTCACCTGCCCCGCTCCGTCCGTCTCGGGCGGCTCCGGGGTGGCGGTGCGGCGTGCACCAGGGCTCCGGCCGGGCACGGGGCGGGGTCGCCGGCGTAGCCGGTGACCTGTCCCGGACCGTCCGAGCGGACGGCGACCCGGCAGGGCCGCGTGCACCTCCCATCCGGACTCTCACCGTCGGTCCTGGAGTTCCACCAGGTCAACCGGCCGCTGGCTGCGGTCGGGTCGCGGACTGTCACCGCCGGTTCGGAATTGCACCGACCCCGGAGCACGCTGTTGCTGCTTCTGCTGCCCTCAAGCATGCCACGGGCGGGCGGGCCCGCGCCCGCCCGCCCGTGGCGGTGCCTCGTGCGTCGCGGCGGTGCTCAGCCGCTCGTGCTGCGCCGTCGCGAGATCGCGTCGACGCTCGCCGCGAGCAGCAGGACGAGGCCGGTGACGACGAACTGGATGCCGGACTCGCTCGTGACGAGCGGCAGGCCGTTCTGGATGATGCCGATGACGAGACCACCGAGGACGGCGCTCGCGACGAACCCGCGCCCGCCGAACAGCGACGTGCCGCCGATGACGGCCGCCGCGACCGCGAACAGCAGCGTCTGGGCGCCGCCGGTGCCGGGGTCGACGCCGCCGAGCCGGGAGGCGAGCAGGATGCCGCCGAACGCCGCGAGGCTCGAGTTGATCATGAAGCACAGGATCGTGATGCCCGGCACGCTGATGCCCGCCCGGCGCGCGGCCTCCTTGTTGCCTCCGACGGCGTACACGTGGCGGCCGAAGCTCGTGCGGGTGAGCAGCAGGCTGAGGCCGATGAGCGCGACCGTCGTGATCGGCAGGATGTACGGCACGCCGCGGATGGACGTGGCCGCCGGGTTGGGCGAGCGCTCACCGCTCAGCACGAGCACGACGAGGCCGAGGACGACGAGCAGCCCGACGGCGCCGGCCCAGAAGGTGACGGCCGGGCCCGGGTCGAGGCCCGCGCGGGAGCGGGCGCGACGGCGCAGCAGGCCCATGACGACGAAGAAGCCGACGACGAGCGCGAGGTACACCCACCCGCCGACCACGGACATGTTGGCGTTCATGAGCGCCCGCACCTCGTCGCTGTTGCGGACGGGGATGGTGCCGCCGCTGCCGATGACGAGCAGGATGACGCCCTGCAGCGCGAGGAACGCCGCGAGCGTGACGACGAAGGACGGGATCCCGAGGAAGGCGACGATGGAGCCGAGGGTGAGGCCGATGAGCGTGCCCACGAGCACGGCGACCAGCATGGCGACGTAGGGCGGCCAGCCCTGGTTCGTCACGAGGACGGCGAGGACCGCGGCGCCCGTGCCGGCGGTGAAGCCGGCCGACAGGTCGATCTCGCCGAGCAGGAGCACGAACACGAGCCCCATGGCGATGAAGATGACGGCGGCGGACTGCGCGAGCAGGTTGCCGAAGTTGAAGGCGGTGTTGAACACGCCGGGCCGGGCGATGGTGAAGAGCAGGAACAGCACGACGATGCCGAGCACCGAGCTGAGCATGCCGATGTCGCCGGAGCGGACCCGGGCGCCGTAGCCGGACAGGGCCTCCTTGAGCGCGTTCACGCCGCACCCCCGTTCGAGTCGTCGTCGAGCAGCCCGATGTCGCCGCTGCGCCCGCTGGTGATGAGCTCGACGATCTGCGCCGTGCTGACGTCCTTGGCGCGCACCTGGGCCGCGGTCTGCCCGAGGTAGAGGGCGACGACGCGGTCGGCGACCTTGACGACGTCGTTCATGTTGTGGCTGATGAGGATGACCGCGAGGCCGCGGTCGGCGAGGCGGCGGACGAGGTTGAGGACCTGCTCGGTCTGGGCGACGCCCAGGGCGGCGGTCGGCTCGTCGAGGATGACGACCTTGCTGTTCCACAGCACGGCGCGGGCGATCGCGACGGTCTGGCGCTGGCCGCCGGACAGCGCCGACACCTTCGCGCGGACCGACTTGAGGGTGCGGACCGACAGCCCGTCGAGCGTCTCCCGGGCCGACTTCTCCATCGCGGCCTCGTCGAGGGTGATGCCGGAGCGGCTCTCCCGTCCGAGGTACATGTTGGCGACGACGTCGAGGTTGTCGCACAGCGCGAGGTCCTGGTACACGACCTCGATGCCGAGGCCGTTGGCCTGCTTGGGGTTCTCGACCTTCACCGGGCGGCCCTCGAAGAGGTACTCCCCGCCGTCGAAGGCGTGGATGCCGGCGACGGACTTGACCAGCGTCGACTTGCCGGCTCCGTTGTCGCCGACGAGCGCCGTCACCTCCCCGGAGTGGGCCTCGAAGTCCACCCCCTTGAGCACGTGCACCGCCCCGAAGTGCTTGTCCACCTTGCGCAGCTCGAGCACCGGTGTGCCCGTCGCCGCGGTCCCTGCCGCCATCCTCAGTCCTTCCGACCGGTCCGTGGGTGTGGTGCGCGCGAGGTGGCCCGGCACCGGGCCACCTCGCCCTGACAGGCGGACGGGGACCGCGGCGTCACGCCACGGCCCCCGTCACGCCGGGAGGCGTCAGCCGACGCCGACCTCCTCGCAGGCCGCCTGGAGCTCCTCGGTGGTGCAGAGGTTCTCGGCGGTCGTGAAGCCGTCGGCCACGACGTCCTGCACGTTGTCGCGGAAGATGGCCTGCGGCTCCAGCAGCACCGACGGGGTGCCGCTGACGTCGCCGGTGGCGAGGGAGTCCGCCGCGGCCTGGTCGCCGTTGATGAGGGCGATGGCGAGCTCGGCGGCCGCCTCGGCCTCGGCGCGGACGGCCTTGTAGACCGTCATGCACTGGGTGCCGAGCAGCACGCGCTGCAGGCCCTCGTCGGTCGCGTCCTGGCCGGTGACGGGGATCTGGCCGGCGAGGCCGTTGCGCTCCAGCACGGAGATGACCGCGCCGCCGAGGCCGTCGTTCGCAGCCGCGACGCCGACGAACTCGCCGCCGGTGTTGGTGAAGATCTGCTCGAAGATCGTCGCCGCCTGGGTGTTGTCCCAGCCGGGGACGGCCTGGTCGTCGGCGATGCCGTAGCCGGCCTCGGTGATGGCCGCCTCGTAGCCCTCCTTGAACAGGGTGGCGTTGTTGTCGTCGGGCGAGCCGTTGAGGAGCACGACGTCGCCCTCGGTGACGCCGTCCTCCTGCAGGCAGGTGACGAGGCCCTCGCCGATGGTCGTGCCGACCGCGACGTTGTCGAAGGACACGTAGTAGTCGGCGCCGCCGTCGACCGTGAGCCGGTCGTAGTCGATGACCGGGATGCCCGCGGCCTGCGCGTTGGCGATGACCGTCGCGCCGGAGCTCGAGTCGAGGTTGACGATGAGCAGCGCGTCGACGCCGGCGTTGATCATGCCGTCGGCGATCGTCTGGAACTGCTGGGCGTCGCCCTCGGCGTTCTGGATGTCCGCGTCGATGCCGGCGGCCTCGAAGGCCTCCTCGAGGTACGGACGGTCGGCGGTCTCCCACCGGACCGAGCTGGCGGAGTCCGGCAGGATGACGCCGACGCTGCCGCCCTCGGCGGAGCCGGCCGCGTCGGAGGCCGCGTCGGTGGCGGCGTCGACCGCCTCGGTCGCGGCGTCGGTCGCGGCGTCCGCCGCGTCGCCGGCGGCGTCCGTCGCCGCGTCGGTGGCGTCTCCGCCGCCGCAGGCGGTGAGGGCCAGCGCGAGCGCGACGCCCGTCGCCGCGACCGCAGTACGGGTGATGCTCATGGGTGTGTGCCTCCCTGGTGACGGACGGCTCCGACGACGTCGCGGGTCCGGGAGGACGACCACGTCCGCCCGTGGCCGGGACGACCGGGCCTCGAGAACGCTTGAGGGTAGGCCGCGCCCGGAGCGCCCACCAGCGATTCCGGGTAACAGTTCGGTCTCGCACCGCAGGATCGCCCGTTCTGCCCAGATCCCCGGCCGTGCGTTCAGTACATGAACACTACGACGTGTGTTGCCTGGTCACTCTCCTGCCGTATGTTCACGCCGTGAGCACGAGAGCCCCGGGTCCGGGCTCGCTGGCGGGCCTGCGCCGGGCCAACCGCGACCGCGTCCTCGGCGCGCTCGCGGACCACGGCGAGGTCAACCAGGCGACCCTCGCGCGCGAGACGGGGCTGTCGTCGGCGTCGGTGTCGGGCCTCGTGAGGACCCTCGTCGGCGAGGGCGCGGTCGTCGTGCGCGACGGCACGGCGAACGGCCGGCGCGGTCGGCTCGTCTCGCTGCGGCGCACCGCCTCGGCCGGGGTCGGCATCGACCTCGGCCGCCGCCACTGCCGCGTCGTCGTGGGCGGCGCCGACGGCGACGTCCTCGCCGAGGCGGTCGCCGAGCTCGAGGACGACCACCTGCCGGACGACACGCTGCCGGTCGTGGACGACCTGGTGCGCCGCTGCAGCGAGGCGGCGGGGGTGGCGCCGGCGGAGCTCGCCGTGGCAGGCCTCGGCGTGCCGGGACCCGTCGAGCCGAGCGGCGAGCGCATCACGGGCGGGACGATCCTGCGCGGCTGGACCGACCTGCCCGTGCGGGAGACCCTCGGCGCCGCCCTCGGCGTGCCCGTCTTCGTCGACAACGACGCGAACATGGGCGTGGTCGGCGTCGACAGCGTGCTGGGCTCGGACTCGGGCCTCGTCTTCGTCAAGGTGGGCTCCGGCATCGGCGCCGGGGTCGCCGTCGGCGGCCGCGTGGTCCGCGGGGTCACCAGCATGGCCGGCGAGATCGGGCACCTGCCCGTCGACACGCGCCTGCCGACCATGTGCCGCTGCGGTCGCCGCGGCTGCCTGGAGACCGCGGGCTCCTCCGGGGCGGTGCTCGCGTCGCTCGGTGCGGCGCTCGGGCGCCGGGTGACGATGCCCGAGGCCCTCGAGCTGGTCGCGGACCGCGACCCCGTCGCGCTCGCGGTGCTCGAGGACGCCGGGAACGTCCTCGGGCGGGCGCTCGCCGGGCTGGGCATGGCGCTGAACCCGGGCGTCGTGGCGCTCGCCGGGGCCCTGCCCGAGCTCGGCGAGCCCTACCTCGAACCCGTCCGGACCGGCTTCCGCCAGGCGGTCCTCCCGGCGATCAACGACGCCACGGCGGTCGTCGTCTCCCCGCTCGGTGCGCGGACGGTCGCGGTGGGCGCGCTCGTGGCCGCGCTGCGCGCCACGGCCGCCGCGGCCTGAGCCTCCGAGCCCGGAGCGCCTCGCTCCCCCGCTTCCCGGCTCCCCGCGGACGGGGAGCCGGGGGTCGCGCGTCAGGAGGCGACGAGGCTGCGCAGGACGTAGGGCAGGATGCCGCCGTTCCGGTAGTAGTCCGCCTCACCGGGGGTGTCGATGCGGACGACCGCGTCGAGCTCCACGGTCTCGCCCGAGTCCTTCGTCGCCGTGACGCGGACCGTACGGGGCGTGCTGCCGGACGACAGCTCCTCGATACCGGTGACGTCGAAGGTCTCGGTGCCGTCCAGGCCGAGCGAGGCGGCCGACTCCCCCGCCGGGAACTGCAGCGGCAGCACGCCCATCCCGATGAGGTTGGAGCGGTGGATCCGCTCGAAGCTCTCGGCGATGACGACCTTGACGCCGAGCAGCGCCGTGCCCTTGGCCGCCCAGTCGCGGCTCGAGCCGGACCCGTACTCCTTGCCCGCGAGCACGACGAGCGGCGTGCCGGCCTCGGCGTAGTGCTGGGCGGCGTCGTAGATGAACGACTGCTCGCCGCCGGCGGTGAAGTCGCGCGTGTAGCCGCCGCTCACGCCGTCCAGCAGGAGGTTGCGCAGCCGGATGTTGGCGAACGTGCCGCGGATCATGACCTCGTGGTTGCCGCGGCGCGAGCCGTAGGAGTTGTAGTCCTTGCGCTCGACGCCGTGCTCGTCGAGGTACGTCGCGGCCGGGGTGCCGGGCTTGATGGCGCCGGCGGGGCTGATGTGGTCGGTGGTCACCGAGTCGCCCAGCAGGGCGAGGACGCGGGCGCCGTGCACGTCCTGCACCGGGGCGGGCTCGGCCTGCATGCCCTCGAAGTACGGCGGCTTGCGCACGTACGTGCTGTCGGCGTCCCACGCGAAGGTGTCGCCCTCCGGGGTGGGCAGCTCCTGCCAGCGGCTGTCGCCCGCGAAGACGTCGGAGTAACCGCTGGCGAACATGCCCGTGTCGATGGTGGAGTCGATGACCTCCTGCACCTCCTGCGGGGAGGGCCAGATGTCCTCGAGCATGACCGGCGCGCCGGACTCGTCGTGCCCGACCGGCTCGTTCGCGAAGTCGAAGTCCATCGTGCCGACCAGCGCGTACGCGACGACGAGCGGCGGCGAGGCGAGGTAGTTCATCTTGACGTCGGGGTTGATGCGGCCCTCGAAGTTCCGGTTGCCCGAGAGCACGCTCACGACGGCGAGGTCGTTGGCCTGGACGGCCTCGCTCACCTCGGTGGGCAGCGGGCCGGAGTTGCCGATGCACGTCGTGCAGCCGTAGCCGACGAGGTTGAAGCCGAGCTTGTCGAGGTACGGCGTGAGGCCGGCCTTCTCGTAGTAGTCCATGACGACCTTGGACCCGGGCGCGAGCGACGTCTTGACCCAGGGCTTGCGGTCGAGGCCGCGCTCGACGGCCTTCCTCGCCAGCAGCGCCGCGCCGACCATGACCGACGGGTTGGACGTGTTCGTGCACGAGGTGATGGCCGCGATGACGACGGCGCCGTGGTCGAGCTCGGTCTCGGTGCCGTCCGCCAGCGTGACGGGCACCCGCCTGGAGGCGCGGCCGGACACGGGCCCGGTCACCGGCGGGTGCTGCCCGCCCTCGGCGGGGGCGTCGGTGGCCGCGTCCGCGCTGACGGCGGGGGCGTCGGAGGCCGGGAAGCTCTCGGCGGAGGCCTCGTCGGCCATGGTCCCCTGCCCGGCGTCCTCGGTGCCGTCGTCCTCGACGTAGTCCGGCAGCGTCGCGAGGAACGACTGCTTCGCCTCGCTGAGCGCGATCCGGTCCTGCGGCCGCTTGGGCCCGGCGATGCTCGGCACGACCTGCGAGAGGTCGAGCTCGAGGTACTCGCTGTAGCGGGGCTCGGTGTAGCCCTCCGCGGACGGGTCGTGCCACAGGCCCTGCGCGCGGGCGTACGCCTCGACGAGCGCCACCTGCTGCTCGCTGCGGCCGGTGAGGCGGAGGTACTCCGTCGTGACCTCGTCGACGGGGAAGATCGCGACGGTCGAGCCGAACTCCGGGCTCATGTTGCCGATGGTCGCCCGGTTCGCCAGCGGCACGGCCGCGACGCCGTCGCCGTAGAACTCGACGAACTTCCCGACGACACCGTGCTGCCGGAGCATCTCGGTGATCGTGAGGACGACGTCGGTGGCGGTGACGCCGGTCGGGATGGCGCCGGTCAGCCGGAAGCCGACGACGCGCGGGATGAGCATCGACACCGGCTGGCCGAGCATCGCGGCCTCGGCCTCGATGCCGCCGACGCCCCAGCCGAGGACGCCGATACCGTTGATCATCGTCGTGTGGGAGTCGGTGCCGACGAGGGTGTCGGGGTAGGCGACGGTCCGCCCGCCGACCTCGCGGGTCATGACGCCGCGCGCGAGGTGCTCGAGGTTGACCTGGTGGACGATGCCCGTGCCGGGCGGCACGACCTTGAAGCCCTCGAAGGCGGTCTGGCCCCAGCGCAGGAACTGGTAGCGCTCGCGGTTGCGCTCGTACTCCAGGCCGATGTTGAGCGAGAGCGACTCGGGCGTGCCGAAGCTGTCGACGATCACGGAGTGGTCGATGACGAGCTCGGCCGGCGCGAGCGGGTTGATGCGCGACGGGTCGCCGCCGAGGTCGACGACGGCCTCGCGCATCGTCGCGAGGTCGACGATGCACGGCACGCCCGTGAAGTCCTGCATGACCACGCGCGCGGGCGTGAACTGGATCTCGGTGCCGGGCTCGGCGTCCGCGTCCCACGCCCCGAGCGCGCGGATCTGCTCGGCGGTGACGTTCGCGCCGTCCTCGGTGCGCAGGAGGTTCTCCAGCAGCACCTTGAGGCTGAACGGCAGGGCGGCGGCGCCCTCGACCGCGTCGAGGCGGAAGTAGTCGTAGCCCGTGCCCTCGACGTCGAGGGTGTCGCGGGCCCCGAAGGAGTCCGGGTGGCTGTCGGGGTGCTGGCCTGCGCTCATCGGCGGTCCCTCCAGGCGTCGTCGCTCGCTCGCCGGACCATCCTGCCCCAGCCGGGCGGATCGGCACAGACGAGGTCTCTTGACGTCAAGATATCAGGTCGTAGGTGGCGACGCACTCGACGTGGTGGGTCATGGGGAAGGCGTCGAGGGCCCGCAGCCCCCCGAGCCGGTACCCCCGCTCGGCGAGCAGCGCGGTGTCGCGGCCCAGCGCGGCCGGGTCGCACGACACCACGACGACGCGGCGCGGGCCGAGCGCGGCGAGGCGGTCCAGGACCGCCGCGCCGGCCCCGGCCCGCGGCGGGTCGAGCACGACGACGTCGACGTGGGTCGGCACGTCGTCGAGCGCGTGCTCCACGCGTGCGGCGACGACCCGCAGGCGGGGCTCGTCGTGGGCGTTGCGGCGGAGGTCCGCCACCCCCGACGGGTCGGACTCGACCGCGACCACGCTGCCGTCCGGGCCGAGGTCCCCGGCGAGGGCGAGGCTGAGCAGCCCGGCGCCCGCGTACAGGTCGAGGACCGTGTCGTGCGGGCGCAGCGCCGCGGCCTCCCGCACGAGCCGGACCAGCGTGGGGGCCGCGGCCGCGTGGACCTGCCAGAAGCCGTCCGAGGAGACGCGGAACGCACCCGCCCCGGCCACCTCGTGCCGGACCCAGGTTCGTCCCGCCACCCGGCCCCCGTCGGGCCCGCCGAGCACGAGCCCGAGAGCCTCGACCCGCGGCAGGCGCGGCCGCCGCGCGGGGGCGGGGCCCGGCGAGCCGTCCCGCCCGCGCCGTCCGGGCGCGCCGGGGCG
>NZ_JBBAYJ010000032.1 GCF_037153975.1 Aquipuribacter sp. SD81 | reverse complement strand
GGGCCGGGCGCTGGGCGGGGCGCTGCGGGGCCGGGCGCGGCATCACGCGCGTCGCGTCGGGCGGTGTGGTGGGGCGGGCCGCCGGGCGTGCCGGGGGCCGCGGTGCCGTCCGGTCGCCGCCGCCGGCCGCCGGTCCGGTGACGGTCGCGCGACCCGTCAGCGGGGAGCGGAGCGGGCCCGGCCGCCGCATCTGGCGGGTCGGGTCGTCGTCGCGGTACGGCTGGTCCGGCACCCCTCAACGGTAGGCCCGCCTGGGCCGTCCGGGTGACAGGCGAGCCCGGGGCGCCTAGCCTCGCGGGCGCCCGAGGGCCCGGTACGTCCAGCCGGCGGCCCGCCACGTCGCCGGGTCCAGCGCGTTGCGGCCGTCGAGCAGGCGCCGGTGCGCCACCTGCTCGCCGAGAGCGACGGGGTCGAGGTCGCGGAACTCCTGCCACTCCGTGAGCAGCAGGACGACGTCGGCACCGGCGACCGCCTCGTCGGCGCTCGCCGCGAACCGGAGGTCGGGCCAGGCCCGGGCGGCGTTCTCGACCGCCTGCGGGTCGTAGACGGTCACGTGACCGCCCTGCAGCCGCAGCTGCGCGGCGACGCTGAGGGCGGGGGAGTCGCGGATGTCGTCGCTGTTGGGCTTGAAGGCCGCGCCGAGCACCGCGATGCGGCGCCCGAGGAGGGAGCCCTCGCACACCTCCCGGGTCAGCTCGACCATGCGCTGGCGGCGGCGCATGTTGATGTCGTCGACGTCGCGCAGGAAGGTCAGCGCCTGGTCGACGCCGAGCTCGCCCGCGCGCGCCATGAAGGCGCGGATGTCCTTGGGCAGGCACCCGCCGCCGAACCCGAGGCCGGCGTTGAGGAAGCGGCGCCCGATGCGCGCGTCGTGGCCGATGGCGTCGGCGAGGGCGACGACGTCGGCGTTCACCTTCTCGCAGACCTCGGCCATGGCGTTGATGAAGGAGATCTTGGTCGCGAGGAAGGAGTTCGCGGCGACCTTGACGAGCTCGGCGGTCGCGTAGTCCGTGGTGACGAGGGGCGTGCCGGCCCCGAGCGGGGTCGCGTACACCTCGTCGAGCAGCGCCTTGGCGGTCGCACCCGCGTCGCCGTCGGGCAGGCCGTAGACGAACCGGTCGGGGGTGAGGGTGTCCTGGACCGCGAAGCCCTCGCGCAGGAACTCCGGGTTCCACGCGAGCAGGGCGTGCCCGCCCTCCGGCAGCAGCTCCTGCACGCGGTCGGCGAGACGGGCGGCGGTGCCGACGGGCACCGTCGACTTGCCGACGACGAGGACGGGGGCGTCGGCGGTGCCGCGCAGGTGCGGGGCAAGGGCGTCGACCGCCGCGTCGACGTAGGTGAGGTCGGCGGCGTACTCGCCCTTGCGCTGCGGGGTGCCGACGCACACGAAGTGGACCTGGGCGTCCGCGGCCTCGGCCATGTCGGTGGTGAAGCGCAGCCGCCCGGTGCCGGCGACGCGCTCGAGCAGCTCCGGCAGGCCGGGCTCGTAGAAGGGCGCCTTCCCGGCCGACAGGAGCTCGACCTTGCGCTCGTCGACGTCGATGCCGACGACGTCGTGGCCGAGCTCGGCCATGCACGCCGCGTGCACGGCCCCCAGGTACCCGCAACCGATGACAGAGATACGCACGGGTCCGGAGGCTACAGGCCACCGCGGTCGTGCCCGTGCCGAGGCCGCGACGGGGTTACCGGCGAGTAACCGGCGGGCGTAGCATCGACCGCGTGAGCGAGGACGCCTACACCCTGACCGAGGACCAGCGGGACCTGCAGGAGGCCGTGCGCGCGGTCGTGGCGGACAAGGTCGCCCCGTACGCCGCCGAGGTCGACCGCGACTCCCGCTTCCCGCAGGAGGCGCACGACGCGCTGGTCGCCAGCGACTTCCACGCCCCGCACGTCCCGGAGGCCTACGACGGCGTCGGCGCCGGTGCGCTCGAGGTGTGCCTCGTCATCGAGGAGGTCGCCCGCGCGTGCGCCTCGAGCTCGCTCGTCCCGGCCGTCAACAAGCTCGGGTCCATGCCCGTCCTGCTCGCCGGGTCCGAGGAGGTCAAGGCGCGCTACCTGCCGCGCCTGGCCCGCGGCGAGGGCTTCAGCTACGGGCTGTCGGAGCGCGAGGCCGGCTCCGACACCGCGGCCATGCGCTGCCGCGCCCGCCGCGACGGCGACGACTGGGTGCTCGACGGGCAGAAGTCGTGGATCACGAACGCGGGCGTCAGCGAGTTCTACACGGTCATGGCCGTCACCGACCCCGACGCGGGCTCCCGCGGCATCAGCGCCTTCGTCGTGGAGAAGGGCGACCCGGGGTTCACCTTCGGGGAGAAGGAGAAGAAGCTCGGCATCAAGGGCTCGCCCACCCGCGAGCTGCTGTTCGACGGCTGCCGCATCCCGGGCGACCGCCTCGTGGGCGAGCCGGGCCAGGGGCTGAGGATCGCGCTGCGCACGCTCGACCACACGCGCATCACGATCGGGGCGCAGGCCGTCGGCATCGCGCAGGGGGCGCTCGACTACGCCCGCGACTACGTCAAGGAGCGCCGCCAGTTCGGCCGCGCGGTCGCGGAGTTCCAGGGCATCCAGTTCATGCTCGCCGACATGGCGATGACGCTCGAGGCCGCCCGGCAGCTCGTGTACGTCGCCGCGGCGAAGAGCGAGCGCGACGACGCCGACCTCGGCTTCTTCGGCGCCGCGGCCAAGTGCTTCGCCTCCGACGTCGCGATGCAGGTGACGACCGACGCCGTGCAGCTGCTCGGCGGGGCGGGCTACGTGTCCGACCACCCCGTCGAGCGCATGATGCGCGACGCGAAGATCACGCAGATCTACGAGGGCACGAACCAGGTCCAGCGGCTCGTGATGGGGCGCTCGCTCCTGCGCTGACCTCACGCGGGCCCGCTGCACCGGGTCCCCGTCCCGCGCGGCCCGCCCGTGGCGACCGCACCGCGGCCACCCCGTCCCGGCTGCCCCGTCCCGGCCACCCCGTCCCGGCTGCCCCGTCCCGGCTGCCCCGTCCCGGCTGCCCCGTCCCGGCTGCCCCGTCCCGGCTGCTCCGTGGCGCGCCCGCACCCGGGCCGGCCCCACGGCCCGGACGGCTTCGTGGCCCCTCCGGCTTCGTACGCCCCGTCGAGGCCGTGGGCTCGCCCGGACGGCCGTACGCGCTCCGTCGTGCCGCTCGTCCGGACGGGGGACGGCCGCCCGGACGAGGTCCGCCGCTCACCCGTACGCGCCGTCGCGCCTCACCTGCGACGGAGCGCGGACGTGGTAGCGGCGGCGCCCTGACGGCTCAAGTGAGTCCGTCGGGCGCCCGACCTATTGACGGTACGCACCTAGACGCTCGCGTGTGGTGACCGGTTAGCATCCCTCGCGTCCCACTAGCACCACTGGTCACTTGAGTCACACGCGACACGCCGATGACGAAACGAAGGATCGTGATGACGCACCTCCGCCGGCTGACCGCCGCCCTCGCCACCACGACGATGGTCGGAGGTCTCCTCGTCTTCGACGTGGTGTCCCTGCCCGCCCCCGGCGTGCAGGCGGCTGTGAGCACCGTGTCGCTGGCCGCCGAGCTCGAGCCCGTCGCGCCGTCGGCCGAGGCGTCCGCCGTGCCGTCCGCCGAGCCGTCCACCGAGGCGTCCGCCGAGCCGTCCGCCGAGCCGTCCATCGAGCCGTCCGTCGAGCCGTCCGGGACGTCGCTGCTCACCGTCGACCCCACGACCTTCCAGACCGGCGTCATCCCCACCGACGAGTTCTCCGTCATGGGCGTCACCTGGGAGACCGACGAGCAGGACACCGGCACGGTGACCGTCGAGGCCCGCCTGCGGGAGGCGGACGGCTGGACGGGGTGGACGGCCCTGGAGCGCAACGACGGCGGCCCGGACGCCGGCACCGAGGAGGCGCGCCTCGCGGCCGGCGTCGACGGCACCGAGCCCCTCGTCACCGACGGCGCCGACGCCGTCCAGGTGCGGGTCGTGACGAGCGAGGGCCGGCTGCCCGAGGACATCAACGCCGTGACCATCGACCCCGGCGAGACCCCCGCGGACCTCGTCGAGACCGAGCAGGCCATCACCGCGTCGGAGGCCTTCACCACCCGCCCGACGATCATCAGCCGTGCGGCGTGGGGGGCCGACGAGTCCCGCCGCCGCTGCACCCCGTCGTACTCCAAGGACCTCGTGGCGGCCACGGTCCACCACACCGCCGGGACGAACAGCTACTCGAGGTCGGAGAGCGCCGGCATCGTGCGCGGCATCTACGCGTACCACACGGGTTCGCTCGGCTGGTGCGACGTCGGCTACAACTTCCTCGTCGACAAGTACGGCCAGGTGTTCGAGGGCCGCTTCGGCGGCATCACCCGCGCCGTCCGCGGCGCCCACGCCGGCGGCTTCAACGACCGCACGATGGGCGTGTCCGCCCTCGGCAACTACGAGACGGCCTCGGCCCCCTCGGTGATGGTCACCACGATCGGCCGCGTCATCGGGTGGAAGCTCGGCGCCTTCGGCACCCCGGCCACGGGCACCGTGAGCCTCACCTCCGCCGGCGGCACCTCGCGCTACTCCTCCGGGACGCGGGTGTCCCTGCCGCGCGTCTTCGCCCACCGCGACGTGGGCCTCACCGCCTGCCCCGGCCGCAACCTCGTGTCGAGCATGCCGGCGATCCGCAGCACGGCCGCGGCCTTCGCGGGCGGCGCCACCGTCGGGCAGACCCTCGTGCCCGTCGAGGCGGACCGCACCGCCGGCACCGAGCTGCTGGCCTACGACCGGGCCACCGGGCAGGCCGTCGTCTACGACCAGACGACGACGGGTGCCTTCAGCGTCCTCGCGCGCTCCTCGTGGCCGACGGGCATGGACTCGGTCGTGCCCGCCGAGCTCGACGGCTCCGCCGGCGACGAGGTGCTGGTCTACGACGCGGCCTCCGGCCGGGCGCTGGTCCACGACCTCGCCGCGGACGGTGCGACGAGCGTGGACGCCGACCTGCGGTGGTCGAAGGGCTGGACGCGCGTCCTCGCCGTCGAGGTCGACGGCAGGTCCGGGTCCGAGCTGCTCGTCTACGACGCCGCGACCGGCCGCCAGCTCGTGACGAAGCTCGAGGGCACGCGCACCCGCACCCTGCGCGAGAGCGCGTGGTCCCCGGGCTGGACGTACCTGCAGGTCGTCGACGTCGACCGCCGGACGGGCTCGGAGCTGTCGGTGTACAACCCCACGACCGGACGCCACCTGTTCGTCGACCTGTCCCGCGGCACGGGCTCCGCGACGCTGCGCGAGCAGCGCTTCAGCCCGGGCTGGGACGTCGTGAGCGTCCTGGAGGTCGACGGCACGCCCGGCTCCGAGCTCCTGACGTACAACAGCCGCAGCGGCCGCGTGGTCCTCACCGACATCGCCTCGACGGGCCGCACCGGCACCGTGAACCTCGCCTCGTGGTCGACCGGCTGGTCGCGCGTCGTCGCGACCGAGGTGGACGGCACCCCCGGCTCGGAGATCCTCACCTACAACAGCCGGAGCGGGCGTATCGTCACCACCGACGTCACGCAGTCCGGGGGGACCAGGACGATCAGGTGATCCCGATGCGCACACGCACCACGCGCGTCGCCCGACCGGCGACCGGCGGGGGCCTCTCGGCCCCCCGCCGGGTCCTCGCGGCCGTCGTGACCGCCCTCGTGACGGCGCTCGTGGGCGTGCTGGTGCCGGGAGCCCTCGCGGCGCCGGCGTCCGCGGTCGACGGCGACGTCGTGCTCGAGGGTGCCGGCTTCGGCCACGGCCGCGGCATGAGCCAGTACGGCGCCTACGGCCGTGCGCTCGCCGGGCAGTCCGTCGCGCAGATCGTCGCCTTCTACTACCCGGGCGACGACCTCGCGACGCAGTCGCGGGGCAGCATCCGCGTCAAGGTCGGCTCCGGCAGCACGCAGACGTTCCCGCTCGGGGCGGGGTCGACCGTGCGCGACGGCGCCGACGGGACCCCCCTCCGCGTCGACACCGTCGGCGACCGGCTCCGCGTGCGGCGGGTGAGCGGCGGGTTCGAGGTGACCGTGCGCTCCGCCGGCACGTACCGCACCCCGACCGGGTGGCCCGCCTCGGTCCCGGGGCCCGTCGTCGTGGCGACCGACTCCGACGCCGTCGGCGTGCTGCGCAGCGACGGCTCGGTGCAGCGCTACCGGGGGACCCTGTCGCTCGTCGGCACCGGGACGGGCTCCGCGGACCTCGTCAACACCCTGCCCTTCGAGCAGTACCTCTACAGCGTCGTCGGCGCCGAGATGCCCTCGTCGTGGCCAGCCGCCGCGCTGCAGGCGCAGGCCGTCGCCGCACGCTCGTACGCGCACTCCCGCTGCTCGCAGGGTGCGACGCACTTCGACGTGCTCGACACCACGCAGTGCCAGGTGTACCGCGGCGTCAGCCGGACCAGCGCCGCGGGCACCGTGACGCCGTACGAGGTCGCCTCGGTGCGGGCCGCGGTCGACGCCACGCGGGACCGGGTCGTGCGCCGGGGGACCGCTGTCGTGCGCACCGAGTTCAGCTCGAGCAACGGCGGCGTCACCAACGGCAGCAACGGCTGGGCGACCCGCCTCGACCCCTACGACGACGCCGACGGGCGCAACCCCTACTCCCGCTGGAGCGTGACGCTCACCCCGGAGCGCATCGAGCGGACGTGGCCGGCGGTCGGCGACTTCCTCTCCCTCACCGTGACCGGGGACGGGGTCGGCCCCTTCGACGGCCGCGTCCGGACGCTCACCGTCCGCGGCACGGCCGGCCGCGTCGAGGTGACCGGGGAGCAGGCGCGCACCGCGCTCGGCCTGCGCAGCCACCTCTTCCGACCCACCACCGTGCCCCCGCAGCCGACGGACCTGCTCACCTACGACGCCCGCGGTGGTCGGGCCGTCGTCACCCGCCCGCTCCTCGACGGCGGGCTCGTCACGCTCTCGAGCGCGACCCTGGCCACCGGCTCGGACGCCGTCGTCCCCGTCACGCTGCCGGGCGGGAGCCGCGCCGTGCTCACCTACGACGCGGGCTCGGGGCGCGCGCAGCTGCACGAGGTCGGCGCCGACGGCTCGATCGGGGCAGCGGCGGGCGCGACGTGGTCACGGGGCTGGGACGCCGTCGTCGCGGCGGAGGCCGACGGCACCGAGGGCACCGAGGTCCTCACGTACAACCGGCGCACCGGCCGCGCCGTCGTGTCGGACCTGTCGGCGTCGGGGACGCCGAGCACCCTGTCGACGGCCCGCTGGTCGACCGGCTGGGACCAGGTCGCCGCCGTGGAGTCCGACGGCACGGCCGGCACCGAGCTGCTCACCTACAACCGGGGCTCGGGGCGGGCGGTCTTCTCCGACCTCGGCGCCGGGGCGCAGCTGGGGACGCTGGCGCTGGCCAGGTGGTCGGCCGGCTGGCACTCGGTCGTCGCGGTCGAGGCCGACGGGACCATCCGCTCGGAGGTCCTCACCTACGACCGGGGCTCGGGGCGTGCCGTGGTGTCCGACCTCGCCGCCGACTCCTCGCCGAGCACCCTCGCCATGGCCCGCTGGTCCGTCGGCTGGGACTCGGTGGTCGACGTCGAGACCGACGGCACCGAGCGCAGCGAGGTCCTCACCTACAACCGGGGCTCGGGGCGCGCGGTGGTCTCCGACCTCGCCGGGGCCTCGCTCGCCACGCTCAGCCTCGCCCGCTGGTCGCCGGGGTGGACGGCGGTGGCGGCCCTGCCGGGGCCGCCCCGCTGAAGCCGGGGCCGAGCGGCCTCAGCGCCCGATCGTGCGGTAGCGCTCCTCGGTCGCGGCCTTGTCCGCCCGCCACCACGCCTCGTTCTCCCGGTACCACTCGACCGTCGCGGCCAGGCCGGAGCGGAAGTCGGCGTGCGCGGGCTCCCAGCCGAGCTCCGAGCGCGTGCGGGACGCGTCGATCGCGTAGCGGAGGTCGTGCCCGGGGCGGTCCGGCACGTGGTCGAAGTCGTCGGGGCTGCGCCCGACGATCTCCAGCAGCGTGCGCACGACCTCGAGGTTGCTCGTCTCGCCGTCGGCGCCGATCAGGTACGTGCGCCCGGGGGCGCCGCGCTCCAGCACCGCCCACACCGCGTCGTTGTGGTCGTCGACGTGGATCCAGTCGCGTACGTTCGCGCCCGAGCCGTACAGCTTCGGTCGGACCCCGTCCAGCAGGTTCGTCACCTGCCGCGGGATGAACTTCTCCACGTGCTGGCGGGGCCCGTAGTTGTTCGAGCAGTTGCTCAGCGTCGCCTCGACGCCGAAGGAGCGGACCCACGCCCGCACGAGCATGTCGCTGGCGGCCTTGGTCGCCGAGTACGGGCTGGACGGGTTGTACGGCGTCTGCTCGGTGAACTTCGCCGGGTCGTCGAGCGCGAGGTCGCCGTACACCTCGTCGGTCGACACGTGGTGCAGCCGGGTGCCGTGGCGGCGCACCGCCTCCAGCAGCGTGTACGTGCCGACGACGTTCGTGCGCACGAACGGCCAGGGGTCCGACAGCGAGTTGTCGTTGTGGGACTCCGCGGCGAAGTGCACGACCGCGTCGGCCTCGCCCACGAGGCCGTCGACGACGTCGGCGTCGGTGAGGTCGGCGCGGACCAGGCGCACCCGGTCCGCGACCGGGGCGAGGGACTCCTCCCGCCCGGCGTAGGTGAGGGCGTCGAGGACCGTCACCTCCACCTCGGGACGGGTCGCCGCGGTCCGCACGACGAAGTTGGAGCCGATGAAGCCGGCGCCGCCGGTCACGAGCACGTGCACGGGTCCTCCTGGGGTCGGGTGCTGCGGCGAGGCTAGCGGCGCCCGGCCAGCAGCCCGCGCCGGACGGCGTGCACCGTCTCCACCGCCGCGAAGGGCTCGAGGCCGAGCCGCGCCCACGCCCGCTGCACCCGCACGTTGTGCACCTGCGTGGAGATGACGACGCGTCGGGCGCCGGCCTCGAGGGCGCGCTCGGCCACGGCGTCCAGCAGGACGGGGTACCAGCCGCGGCCCTGCCACGGTGCGCCCAGGCCGGCGAGGAGGACCTCGACGTGGTGGGCGTCGTCATCGTCCGCGCCGACCGAGGTCGTCGCGACGCCCACGGGGCTGCCCGCGTGGACGAGCACGAGCGTGCCGACGGCGCGCGCGTCCGGGACGGCGGGTGAGCCGGTCGTCGCGCGCCGCGCCCACTCGACGTAGCCGGCGAGCGCCGCGTCGTCGTCGAGGAGCGGGTCGACCGTGTAGTGGTTGGCGTAGCCGGTGAACGAGGCCCGCACGACGTCCTCGACGGTCCCGCCGAGGTCCTCGGGGGCGCCCGGCTCGCCCGCGGCGACCACGACGAGGTCGGCGGTGCGGGTGGGCGGACGCCGGCGGGCGGGCAGCAGCTCCCAGTACACGAGCGCCCCGGCGGGGAGCACGTCACGGTCCGAGGCGGCGAGCGCGGCGGCGCAGTCGCCCGCCGCCGCGGGGTGGCGCACGACGACGACGTCGGCCTCCGAGCCCGCGAGCGCCGCGGCCAGCGCGGGCGCGCGCCCGTGCGGGTCCGCCACCGCCCCGACGGTCAGCCGCGCCATGGTGACGCCGAACCGGTCGCTCTCCGACGGGCTCGGTGCGAGGTCGACCGCGTCGCCGGCCAGCGACTCCCAGCTCACGCGACCGGCACCCCGACGGGGCGGTAGGCGCGCACGGCGGCGACGACCCGCGAGACGTCGTCGTCCGTCATGCCGGGCCACAGGGGCAGGCGGACCAGCCGCGCGGCGGCGTCGTCGGTGACCGGGCAGCCGCCCGGCGCCGCCCGGCCGAAGCGGCGGCCGGCGGGGGAGGAGTGCAGCGGCTGGTAGTGGAACGTCGCGATGACGCCGCGCTCCTTCGCCGCCGCGATGAGGCCGGTCTGGTCCTCGTGGGTCGGGGCCATCAGGTAGAAGACGTGCGCCGGGTGCTCGACGTCGTCGGGCACGTGCATGAGCCGGGCGCCGACCTCCTCGGCCCACTCCGGCAGCTCCGCGGCGTACCGGGACCACACCCGGTGCCGCTCGGCCTGGATCCGGTCGAAGGCCTCGAGCTGGGCCAGCAGCAGTGCGGCCTGCAGCTCGCTCGGCAGGTAGCTGGAGCCGGTGTCGACCCACGTGTACTTGTCGACCTGCCCCCGCAGGAAGCGCGCCCGGTCGGTCCCCTTCTCCCGGACGACCTCGGCGCGCTCAGCGAGGCGCGCGTCGTTGACCAGCAGCGCGCCGCCCTCGCCGCACTGCACGTTCTTCGTGTCGTGGAAGCTCTGCGCGGCCAGCTCCCCGAGGGTGCCGAGCCGTCGCCCGCCCACGGAGGCTCCGAGCCCGTGCGCGTTGTCCTCCACGACGGGCACCCCGCCCGCGGCGGCGCGGATGCCGTCGACGTCGCAGCCCACGCCGCCGTAGTGCACGACGAAGACCGCGCGCGTGCGCTCGGTGACGCAGCGCGCGACCGTCTCCGGCGTCAGGTCGAGCGTGAGCGGGTCGACGTCGGCGAAGACCGGCGTGGCCCCGCGCTGCACGACGGCGGCAGCCGTGGAGGAGAAGGTGAAGCTCGGCACGACGACCTCGTCGCCCGGCCCGAGGTCCAGCAGCACGGCGGCGAGCTCGAGGGCGTGGGTGCACGAGCTCGTGAGGAGCGCGCGCGGTGCGCCGCTGATCTCCTGCAGCAGGGCGGTCGCCCGCCGGGTGAACGTGCCGTCGCCGTGCAGGTGCCCCGACTCCAGCGCCTGCGCGACGTAGGCCTGCTCGTCCGGGGCGCGGAAGGGGCGGCTGAACACGATGGGCTGCACGGACGGCCAGCCTGCCACACCGACCTGCGTACCCTTCGTCACCATGAGGCAGGACGACGCACCCGCCACGGCGGGTGGCCCGGCGAGGCTCGTGGCCCGTGCGCTGCACCGTCACGAGGTGCGCTACGTGCTGGTCGCGGGCACCACGACGGTGTTCTACCTCGTGCTCGTGGCGACGGGGCTGCTCGCGGGGCTGCCGTACATGCTGGCGATCGCCCTGGCGCACGTCGTCACGATCTGCGCCGCCTTCCCCGCCTACCGCCGCCTCGTGTTCCGCTCGCGGCGCGCGTGGCCGGAGGACCTGTGGCGCTTCCTGTCGGTCTGGTCCGGCGGCATGGTGGCCGGCTTCGTCGCCACGCCGCTGCTCGTGGAGGTGCTCGGCATGCCGCCCTTCGCAGCGCAGGTGGTCGCGATCGTCGTGGTGGCGGTCAGCAGCTACCTCGGGCACCGCTTCTTCAGCTTCGGGCAGGCCGCGGGCGACGTCCGCCCCGACGGCACCGACGCCGGCACGAGCGCCGGCACGGGCGCCGGCACGGGCGCGGGCACGGGCGCCGGGACGGGCGCCCCGACCGGCACCGGCGGACGGCGCGCCGGGAGGGGGGCGTCGTGAAGGTCAGCGTCGTCGTCCCCTGCTACCGCTCCGAGCTCACCCTGCCCGCCCTCGTCGAGGGCCTGCACACCGTGCTCGGCGCGGGCGCCGAGGGCCTCGTGGAGGACTACGAGGTGGTCCTCGTCGTGGACGGGAGCCCGGACGGGACCTTCGCCGTCGCGCACGCGCTCGCGACCGCGTCGCCGCGCGTGCGCGCCGTCATGCTGCGCCGCAACTACGGCCAGCACAACGCCCTGCTCGCCGGGCTCGCGCGCGCCCGGCACGAGGTCGTCGTCACCATGGACGACGACCTGCAGCACCGCCCGGACCAGCTGCCCACGCTGCTGCGGCCGCTGCTCGACCCGCTCGTCGACCTCGTCTACGGCGTCGCGGTGCGCGAGGAGCACGGCTTCTGGCGCTCCCTCGCCTCGCGCTCGGTCAAGCGGGGCCTCGCGCTCGCGGGCGTGGCCAACGCCGACGACGTGAGCGCGCTGCGGGCCTTCCGCACCGACCTGCGCGACGGCTTCCCCGAGGCCGCCGACGCCTTCGCCTCCCTCGACGTGCTGCTGTCGTGGACGACGGTGTCGGTCCGCCGCGCCGACGTCCGCATGGACCAGCGCGAGGTCGGCACGTCGGCCTACGGCCTGCGCCGGCTCGTGCGGCACACCCTCAACATGGTGACCGGCTACGGCACCCTGCCGCTCAAGCTCGTCACCTACCTCGGGCTCGTGCTCGGCGTCGTCGGCGTCGTGCTGCTGCTCGTCACCCTGTGGGGCTACTTCACCGACACGATCACGGTGACGGGCTTCACGACGCTGGCGTCGATGATCGCGCTGTTCTCCGCGGCGCAGATGGTGTCGGTGGGGGTGCTGGGGGAGTACATCGGGCGCCTGCACTTCCGGAGCATGCAGAAGCCGACGTACGTCGTGCGGACCGACACCCGCCAGGAGCAGCCGCCGACGCACCAGCTCGCCTCCGACGTCGCCCGCGCGCTGCGGGACCCGCGCCCCTCGGCCTGAGCCGGCCGGCCCGCCGGGCGGGGCTCAGCCCTCGTCGAGCCCGAGGCCCTCGCTGCACCACGGCAGCCCGAAGTACGCCCGGGTGGTCGCGTCGGCGGCCCGCAGCGCCACCTCGCGGGCCCGGGCCGTCGGCCAGTCCCGCACGACGCGCTCGACCGTCTCGCAGCGCCGCAGGTCGCCCTCGGGGGTCGGGTCGCCCACCGCGGCCTCCCGGTGCAGCTCCTCCACCGCGCGCGTGGCGGGGGAGGCGAGCGAGGCGCGCGTGGCGGCGGTGTTCACCGGGACGCTGAGCAGCACGAGCGCGCCGACGACGAGCGCCGCGAGCGCGGGGACCCACCGGGCGGCGCGGCCCCCGCGCAGCTGCACCGCGCGGCCCAGCAGCACGCCGGTGAGCACGAGCCCCGTCCACGTCACGACGGTGTGCCGGTACGGCTGCCCGAGCGAGACGACGACCTCCTGCGCCTGCACCGACACCGACATGATGACGGCGCTGCCGACGGCGACGGCGAGCGCGACGACGGCCGCCCGCACGAGCGCCGAGGCCTGCGACCCCGCCGACCACAGCCGCTCCCGCCCGCCCGCGGTGGCGCCGGGGTGGGCGGACCGGCCGTCGGGGTGCCGGTCGGCGCGCACGGCGAGCGCGCGCCACAGCACGAGCACGCAGGCCGCGAGCGCGGCCGCCAGCAGCAGCGTGCCGGCGCCGGGGCCGGCGACGGCCGGGTCCAGCCCGTTGGCCGCGAGCTCCTCGGCCGCCTCGTCGCGACCCCCGCCCGGGACGGACCCGAGGAGGTTCGTCCACGTGGTCCGGACCGCCGCCGCGCCGAGCGACGGCGTCGTGCCGACGTAGCAGTCCTGGTCCGCGCACGCGGCGGCGATGCTCGTCCGGGCCCACGTGAGCAGGACGCCGAAGCCCGCGACGAGGGGCACGCCCGCGACGAGCCGGGCCCGCAGGTCGGCGCCGCCGTCGGCTCCGGTGGGCGCGAGCAGCAGCGCGAGGACGGCGGCGGGCACCGCGACGTAGTACAGCTCGTAGGTGGTGGTGAGCGCGACGGCGAGCGCGAGGCCGACGACCGCGGACACGAGCACCGCGCCCGGCCGGCGGGCGGCGGTTCGCCGGGCGAGCCACAGCACGACCGCGACCGTGCCGAGCGTCGCGACCACCGCCCCGTAGGTGAGCAGGGGGTAGGCGACCCAGGCGTTGCGGAAGGCGTTCTGGGTCTGCGCGCCCGCCGCGAGCCCCGCGAGCACGACGAGCGACACGAGCGCGGCCTGCCACCTGCCGGGCCGGCGCAGGACGCCGTCGGCGCCGCGCCACGCCCACGCCCGGACGAAGGCCCACACCGCCGCCAGCACGGCCACGAGGCAGGCGACCTTCACCCACGAGTGCAGGGTCGCCAGCGGCGCCCCGGTGAGCACGCTGAGGTCGAAGACGCCGAGCGCGACGAGGCGGCGCAGCAGGAACGCCAGCGGGGTCAGGCGCCCGTCGGAGGGGTCGGAGTCCGCGACGACGCGGCCGAGCACCGCGCCCCACGAGCCGCCGGAGTCACCGGGCGCGAGCAGGTACCAGTAGCGGTCGTCGGCCTGCACCGGCGACACGAGCACCGGCCACAGCAGGGCCACGACGACCACGGGCAGCGCGGCGGCCGCCAGCAGCACCCCCGGCGCCGGACGGGGGCGACGCCCGGCGGTCCTGTCCCGTCCCCGGTCCGGTGCCGTCTCCGGCGCACGGCGCGCGGACACGGTCGGCGAGGGCACGGCGAACACCCTAGGCCCGGCCGTCCGTGGCAGGCTTCCGTCCCGTGCCTCGCGCCCTCGTCACCGGGATCACCGGCCAGGACGGCCTCTACCTCGCCGAGCTGCTGCTCGACAAGGGGTACGAGGTCTACGGCCTGATCCGCGGCCAGAACAACCCCAAGACCGACCTCGTCCGCCGCACGGTGCCGGGGGTGCGCCTGCTGACCGGCGACCTCACGGACCTGTCGAGCCTCATCCGCGCCATGGCGGTGGCGGACCCGGACGAGGTCTACAACCTCGGTGCCATCTCCTTCGTCGCCTACTCGTGGGAGAACGCGCACCTCACGACCGAGGTGACCGGCAAGGGCGTGCTCAACATGCTCGAGGCGGTCCGGCTCCACGGCGGCGACGACGTCTCCGGCGTCCGCTTCTACCAGGCGTCGAGCTCGGAGATGTTCGGCCGCGTGCAGGAGGTGCCGCAGCGGGAGACGACGCTGCTGTGGCCGCGCTCGCCGTACGGCGTCGCGAAGGTCTACGGCCACTACATGACGATCAACTACCGCGAGTCGTACGGCATGCACGCCTCCAGCGGCATCCTGTTCAACCACGAGTCGCCGCGGCGCGGGGTCGAGTTCGTCACCCGCAAGGTCTCGCGCGCCGTCGCGCGCATCGCGCTCGGGCTGCAGGACGGGCTCGTCCTCGGCAACCTCGACGCGCGCCGCGACTGGGGCTTCGCCGGGGACTACGTCGAGGCGATGTGGCGCATGCTGCAGCAGCCGGAGGCCGACGACTACGTCGTCGCGACCGGGCACACGCACTCGATCCGCGAGCTGCTCGACGTCGCCTTCGCCCACGTCGGCGTCGACGACTGGTCGGGCCTCGTCAGGCACGACGCGGCCCTGCTGCGCCCGGCGGAGGTCGACGTGCTGGTCGGCGACGCGAGCAAGGCGCGGGAGGTGCTCGGCTGGACGCCCCGGGTCCGCTTCGAGGAGCTCGTCACGATGATGGTCGACGCCGACCTCACCGAGCAGAAGGAGCGAGCGGGACGCGGCGGCGGGGACGGCTGAGGTGCCCCGCGCCCTCGTCACCGGCGTCACCGGGCAGGACGGCAGCTACCTCGCGGAGCGGCTGCTGGCCGACGGCTGGCACGTGACCGGGCTCGTGCGCGCCGGGGACACCAACGGCACGCTCGTGCCCGGGGTCGAGGTCGCCGCCGGCGACCTCGCCGACCCGGGGCTGTTCCGGCGCCTGCTGCCGGACGCGAGCCCCGACGTCGTGTTCCACCTCGGCGGCATCTCCTCCGTGGGGCGGTCGTGGCAGGACCCGGGCGTGACCGCCGACGTCACCGGCGCCGCGACCGCGCGGCTGCTCGGGGCCGCCCACGCGCTGGGCGCCGCGTGCCCCCGCGTGGTGGTCGCCAGCAGCGCCGAGGTCTTCGCCGGCTCCGGCGAGGTGCCGCAGAACGAGGCGACGCCCGTCGCCCCGACCTCGCCGTACGGGGCGGCCAAGGCGTACGCCCTGCACCTGGCCCGCACGTACCGCGCGGCGGGGCGGTTCGTGAGCGCGGCGGTGCTGTACAACCACGAGTCGCCCCGCCGACCGCACACGTTCGTCACGCGGACCATCACGCAGGGCGTCGCGCAGGTCGCGGTGCACGGCGGCCCCCCGCTGCGCCTGGGGAACCTGGCCGCGGTGCGCGACTGGGGGTGGGCGCCGGACTACGTCGACGCGCTGCACCGGATGGCGCTGGCCGACGAGCCCGGCGACTTCGTCGTCGCCACCGGCCGGGGCCACACCGTCGAGGACTTCGTGGCCGCGGCCTTCGCCGCCGTGGGTGTCGACGACTGGCGCGCCCACGTCGAGACCGACCCGTCCCGCTTCCGGCCCGTCGACGGGCCCGCGCTGGTCGGCGACGCGACGCGGGCCCGCGAGGTGCTCGGCTGGACACCGACCCTCGGCTTCGACGACGTCGTGCGGGCGATGGTCGAGGCCGACCTCGAGCGGGCGCGCGGCGCCGGCTGACGCCCCGTCGCAGGGCCCGGGCGGTCGCGCTCAGCCGGTGCGGCCGCGGGCGAGCACCCCGCTGGAGGCGGCGGCGAGGCCGAGGTCGGCGACGGTGAGGACCGCGCGCGAGACGAGTGCCACCGACAGGGCGGGCGCGACCCCGACGAGCGGTGCGAGGACCGCGACGAGCACCGCCTCGCGCGCGCCCACGCCGGCGGGCGCGGCGACCGCGAGGAAGCCCACCACCCACGCGAGCGCGTAGCCGCCGACGGCGAGGCGGACGGCCCCCGGCGAGGAACCGTCCAGCAACGGGCGAAGCAGCAGCCAGGTGGCGGCGCCGTACGCGGCCCACGCGAGCGCCATGAGCCCGGCGGCGCGTCCGGTCGCGGCCCACGACGGCGCCGTGCCGGGACGCACGCGGCCGGTCCGGGCGAGCAGGCCGAGCAGCCGCGCGAGGACCGGGGGCAGGAGCACGGCCAGCGCGGCCGCCCCCGCCGGGTACAGCAGCCACGCCCACGCACCGGCCACCGCGGGGCCGACGGCGAGCACCCCCACGACGACCCCCGTCGCGGTGTGCAGGAGCAGGAACAGGGTCGAGGCGGTGACGACCGTGCCGCGACCCACGCCGTAGCGGCGCGCGAGCGCCGCCTGGGCGAGGACCGGCCACACCGAGCCGGGCACGTACTTGCCGGCCTGCGTCACGTAGAAGACGCGGTGCGCGACCAGGGGGGCGGGCCGTCCGCCGAGGGCCGCGAGCAGCGTCCGCCAGCACTCGCCCGTGGCGAGCACACCGATACCGGTGAGCGCGAGCGCCGCCGCCGTCGGCCCCCAGCCGATCTCCGCCAGCGCCGGGCCGACCTCGTCCCAGCGCGCGGCGACGACCCACGCGCCGAGCGCGAGGACGGCGACGCCCACGAGCACCGACAGCCACGCGAGCAGGCCGCGCCCCGCACCGGGACGTCCTTCCCGCACCGGGTCGGGCACCGGGTCGGGCACCGGGCCGTGCGCCGGGCCGTGCGCCGGGCCGTGCGCCGGGCCGTGCGCCGGGCCGGACGCCGGGTCGCCGGCGCCCGCCGTCACCCGGCGGGCCGGGTACGGCCGAGCCGCGACAGCCGCTCCCCGTCCCGGGCGAGCAGGACGGTCTCGCGCGGCAGGGGCTGGCACGGGGTCGCCCCGCGGGTGCGGCGCATCGACCAGCCCTGCGCCCGCGCCTGCTCCACCGGCGTCCGGTACCGCTCGCGCTGGGCGTCGTCCAGCAGCAGCAGGCCGTCGTCGGCGACGCGGTCGAGGGCGTGCAGCAGCGAGGCCTCCCGGGCGCGGCCGTCCACGCACACGAGGTCGAAGGCGCCCTCGACGTCGTCGATCGTGCGCACGTAGGCGTCGAAGTCGAGGCCCCGGCCGGACGGCGCACCCGACGGCGTCCGCGCCGTCGCCCCGGCGGGGACGGTCGGCACCGTCGGCACGTGGAGCGTCGGGGTGCAGCGCAGCCCGTCGGCGTCCCGCAGCAGCTCCCGGACCCGGCCGGCCCAGCCCGCCTCGTGCTCGACGGAGTCGACCGCGGCGGCGCGGCGGGCGAGCCACACCGTCGAGGCGCCCGAGCCGTACTCGAACACCCGCGGCGCGGGGCGCTGCCCGAGGTGCGCGGCGACCGCGTCGACCGCCTCGTAGGTCCACCACGGCAGGTCGAGGGCGACGAGGTCCTCGGCGTTGTGCACCGCGAGCAGCGTGCGCAGGTGCGCGGTCCGCGACCGCGGCGCGGCCGCCGCGCGGGCGTCCCAGCGCCGCAGCAGACCCGTGCCGTCCAGCGCGCGGCGGGCGCCGGTGGCGACGGCGAGGTAGGCGGCGCGGACCGGCCCGGAGTCGGTCTCCACGCTCAGCCCCGCGCCCGCGCGGCGGCGACCGCGGACTCGCAGATCTCGGCGAGGCCGCGCCGCGCCTGCCAGCCGAGCACGTCGCGGATGCGCTCGACCGAGGCGACGAGGGCGGGCGGGTCGCCGTCGCGGCGGGGTCCCACCTCCACCGGCACCTCCCGGCCGAGCGCCGCGGACAGCGCGTCGACCACCTCGAGGACGGAGGCGCCCGTCCCGGTCCCGACGTTGAGCACGTCGTGCGGGCGCTCGTCGCGGTCGAGGTGCTCCAGCGCCCGCACGTGCGCGTCGGCGAGGTCGGCGACGTGGACGTAGTCGCGCACGCACGTGCCGTCCGGCGTGGGGTAGTCGCCGCCGTTGACGACGACGGGCAGGCCCTCGGCGGCGCGCCCGAGCACGATCGGGATGAGGTTGGCGCGCACGACGTCCGCGAGCTCCGGGCGCGCGGTGCCGGCGACGTTGAAGTACCGCAGGCTCACGGCCCGCAGGCCGTGCGCGCGGGCCGCGGCCCGCACGAGCCACTCGCCGACGAGCTTCGTCTCGCCGTAGGGGTTGATCGGCCGGCACTCGAGGTCCTCGTCGACCGCGGCCACGTCGGGCATGCCGTACGTGGCCGCCGAGGAGGAGAACACGAGCCGGTCGACGCCGGACTGCTGCATGGCGGTGAGGAGGTTCGCGAGGCCCGCGACGTTCTGGTGGTAGTAGCGGGCGGGCTGCTCGACGGACTCCCCGACGGCCTTGCGGGCCGCGAGGTGGACGACGGCCCTCACCTGGTGCTGGGCGAAGGCCGCCCGCAGCACGCCGGGCGCCTCGTCGCGCGCGAGGTCGAGCTCGACGAGGGGCAGCTCGGCGATGCGCGCGCCCACGCCCGCCGACATGTCGTCGACGGCGAGCACGTGCACGCCCTGCTCACGCAGCAGGTGCGCGACGTGCGAGCCGATGTACCCGGCGGCCCCGGTGACGGCGACTGTCATGCCGCCGAAACTAGCGGGCGCCGGCGCCGTCCCGGGACGCCGCGGCACCCGCGTCCACCCCGCGGACCCCGTCCGGCACGAGCACCGGCGCGCCGGTGGCCGCGACGACGTCGTCCGCGGTGACACCGGGGGCGAGCTCGCGCAGGACGAAGCCGTCGCGGGAGCCCGCCCGGTCGACGTCGAGGACGGCGAGGTCGGTGACGACACGGTCGAC
This sequence comes from Aquipuribacter sp. SD81, assembly GCF_037153975.1. Taxonomy (NCBI): domain Bacteria; kingdom Bacillati; phylum Actinomycetota; class Actinomycetes; order Micrococcales; family Intrasporangiaceae; genus Aquipuribacter; species Aquipuribacter sp. SD81. The sequence continues at coordinate 14,172 of NZ_JBBAYJ010000032.1, read as the reverse complement.
GACGCCCTTGCCGGTCAGCGGCAGGGTGCACTCCGCGACGAGCTTGGGGGAGCCGTCCTTCGCCACGTGCTCCATGATCACCACGACCCGCCGGGCGCCGTGGACCAGGTCCATCGCCCCGCCCATGCCCTTGACCATCTTGCCGGGCACGAGCCAGTTCGCGATGTCGCCGGCCGGGGTGACCTGCATCGCGCCGAGCAGGGCGATGTCGATCTTGCCGCCGCGGATCATGGCGAAGCTCGTCGCCGAGTCGAAGAAGCTCGACCCGGGCAGCACCGTGACGGTCTCCTTGCCCGCGTTGATCAGGTCGGGGTCGACCTCGTCCGCCTCGGGGTAGGGCCCGACGCCGAGGATGCCGTTCTCGCTCTGCAGCACGACCTCCACCCCGGCCGGCACGTAGTTGCTCACGAGCGTCGGCAGTCCGATGCCGAGGTTGACGTAGTCGCCGTCGTTCAGCTCCTGCGCCGCACGGGCGGCCATCTGGTGCCGGGTGAGGCCGCGCCGCGCGGCGGGCTCCGGGGTCTGCGAGGTCACGAGGCGTCCTGTCGGGTCGTGCGGCGCTCGACGAGCTTGTCGGCGGCCTGCTCGGGGGTCAGCGGCACCACCCGGTGCACGAAGGCGCCGGGCAGGTGCACGTGGTCGGGGTCGATCCCGCCGGGTTCCACGAGCTCCTCCACCTCGGCCACGCACAGCCGTCCGGCCATCGCGACGAGGGGGTTGAAGTTCCGCGCGGAGCGGTGGAACTGCAGGTTGCCGAGCCTGTCGCCGCGCGCCGCGCGGACGAGGGCGACGTCGGCGACGACCGCGGTCTCCAGCACGTGGTCAACGGGCTCGCCGTCCGGCTCGGCCGTGGCCCGGAAGCGCTCCACGCGCTTCGGCGGGCTCGCGACGACGACACCGCCGTCGGCGTCGTAGCGCCACGGCAGGCCGCCGTCGGCGACCACGGTGCCGACCCCGGTCCGCGTGAAGAAGGCGGGGATGCCGGCGCCGCCGGCGCGCAGGCGCTCCGCGAGCGTGCCCTGGGGCGTGAGCTCGACCTCGAGCTCGCCGGACAGGTACTGCCGGGCGAACTCCTTGTTCTCCCCGACGTAGCTGGCGACGACGCGGCGGATGCGGCCCGCCTCCAGCAGGAGGCCGAGGCCCGCCCCGTCGACGCCGCAGTTGTTGCTCACCACCTCGAGGTCGCCGACCCCGCTGTCGAGGAGCGCCTGGATGAGGACCCGGGGCACACCGCACAGGCCGAACCCGCCCACGGCGACGGTCGCGCCGGGCCGGACGTCGGCGACGGCGGTGCGCGCGTCGGGGACGACGATGTCCATGGCGGGCAACCTACCGCCCGGACGGGCGCACGGGAGGCCGGCCGGACGGGTGGGCGGACGGGTGGGCGGACGGGTGGTCGGACGGGTCCCCCGGGCGCTCAGCGCCCGCCGTTGAGGTTGCGCTCCTCGTGCAGCTCCCGGGCGGTGAGGTCGCGCCGGGCCACCTGCTCCAGCCAGTCGCGCAGCGTCCGGGCGAAGCGCTCGGGGGAGTACAGGTCGCGGGCCGTGCGGCCGAAGCGACGCCCGTGCGCGGCCAGCTCGTCGAGGTCGGCGGTGACCTCGCCGAGCCGCCGGCGCCAGCGGGGGGCGTCCTGCGAGGTCACGAGCCATCCGGTCTCGCCGTCGACGACCGCGTCCGGGATGCCCTCGATGTCGGCGGCGAGCACGGGGAGGTCGCGCACGGCCGCCTCGACGTTGACGAGGCCGAAGCCCTCCATGTCGCCGTACACGTGGATGTTCGGCTGGACGAACAGGTCGGCGCCGCGCAGGAGCAGCTCCCGCGTGGTGGCGTCGACGCGGCCGAGCAGCCGCACGACCCCACCGAGGCCTCGCGAGCGCACGACGCGCTGGATGCGGTCCTCCGCGGGCCCGGCGCCGGCGACGAGGTGGATGACGGGGCGCTCGCGGACGAGGTGCGGCAGCACCTGCGCGGCGAACCACGCGACGCCCTTGCGGCGCACGAGCCGGCCGAGCGTCACGAGCACGACCGCGTCCTCGGGCACGTCGAAGCGCCGCCGCAGCTCCGCGCGCGCCTCCTCGCGCGGGGCCATGTCCGACGGCGGGGCCACGGACAGCCGCAGCACCCGCAGGTGCTCGTCCTCCACGCCGGCCGCGCGGACGGCGCGCGCCGTCGCGTCGCTGATCGCGATGATGAGGGGCGCGGCCCGCAGGTGCCGGACCACGATCTTGCGGTAGACGCTGGAGTCGAAGGTGACGTCGAGGCCCATCACCATCGTCGCGTGGGGCATGCGGTGCAGCCGCAGCAGCCACGTCGCGACCGCGTTCATCAGCGCGTCGCCGAGCAGCACGACGTCCGGGCGGTCGTGGCGCATCGCGCGGTGCATGCGGACGAGCGTCGCCGGCAGCCACCACCACGAGTGCCAGTCGCTGCGGACGTTGCGCAGCAGGGTGACCCGCGTGCCCGTGGCGAGGAGGGCGTCGTAGGTGTCCTTCGCCAGGGTCTCCATGCCGCCGGTCTGCGGCGGGAACTTGCGGGTCACGAACAGCACGTGCACCCGGGGAACCTAGCGGGGCGGCGGGGCGGGCCGGTCGCTAGCCTGCCCGGGTGGACGTCCTCGTCGTCGGTGCCTCGGGGCTGCTCGGGACCGACGTCGTCACGGCGCTGCTCGAGGCCGACCACGAGGTGACCGGGCTGGGACGGGCCGAGCTGGACGTCCGTACCCTCGACCCGGACGACGCCACCGCCCTGCACCACGCGGTCGGCGGCCACGAGGTCGTCGTCGACGCGGCGGGGCTGTCGCCGGAGGCCGCGCACCGGCACCCGGGCCACGCCTTCGACGTCGACGCGGTGGGCGCGCAGCTGCTCGCGGCCGCCTGCGCCCGCACCGGCGCGCGCCTCGTGCACGTCTCCTCCGCCGACGTCGTGGCCGGTCACGCCCCCGGCGCTCCGGTGCCCGTGGAGGCGCCGCTGCGTCCCGTGGGTTCGCACGGCCGCGCGCACGCCGCGGGGGAGTGGGCGGTGCGCGCCAGCGGCGCGGACGCGGTCGTCGTGCGCGCGGGCTGGCTGTACGGCGCGCACGGCGAGTGCCTGCCGCGCCGGCTCGCGCGCCTCGGCCGCGAGGTCGACGCCCTCCGCGTGCCCGCGGTGTGGCAGGGGCAGCCGACCTGGACCGCCGACGTCGCCCGCGTGGTCGTCGGTCTGCTGGAGCAGCGGGTGCCGGCGGGCGTCTACCCCGCCTCGGCGATGGGCTGGACGGACCGCTTCGGCTGGGCGCTGGAGGTGTGGGAGTCGCTCGGGCGCGACCTCGACGTGCTCGAGCCCGTCGAGGCGGCCGGGCCGGACGGGTCCGGGACCGGCCCGGAGGGTCACGACCACGGACCCGCCGAGGACCGCGAGCACGGCGAGGACCACGAGCACGACCACGGCGACGACCACGACCGAGGCGGAGCGGACGGGCACGGGGCCGAGGTGCTCGGCGGCACCGTCGAGCCCGAGGGCTGGTCGGTGCTGGCCCCGCAGCCGCTGCGCCGCCTCGGCGTCGAGCCGATCGGCCCGTGGCGCCTGCGCTGGCAGGAGGCCGCCGACGAGGTCCTCGCCGACCTCTGACGGCCACCCCCTCGGTCGTGGGACGGCGCGCAGTCGCCGCGACGGTGACGTGCGCGGCGTCCTCCGACCCGGGGGCGGCCGCAGTCGTGGGACGGCGCGCACCGTCGCCGCGACGGTGACGTGCGCGGCGTCCCCCGACGCGAGCGGGCGGGGCGGCGACGTCAGGGGGTCGCGTGCTCCTGGGCGGCGAGACGCTCGAGCGCGTCGTCGCCGAGGCCGTCGTGCCACACGACGGAGCCCCCGTCGGCCCAGACCCCCAGCACGTCCTCCGGTCCCGCCTCGGGGTCCAGCAGCCGGCGCGCCCCGCCGCTCGCGCGCACCTCGCCCGCCCGGGCCGCCGCCGCGGCCGCCTCGCCGGGGGGCAGCGCGTCGGGGTGCAGCCGCACCTCCGCGGCGTAGTCGACCCAGCCGTGGCTGCCGACGCGGGTGTCCGCCGCGGCGGGCGCGAGCGCCGCGTGCGGCACCACGAGCACGTCGGGGGTGCCGCCGGGCGCGTCGGCGCCCTCGGGCACCACCCACACGTCGGCGTCCGCGTCGGCGGGCACGTCACCCGCGCCGTGGGCGGCCACCTCGAGGCCGAGGTGCCACGCGGCCAGCCACATGACCGGGGCCCGCCAGGCGGGTCCGAGCGCGGTGCGCAGCACGTCGTGCGGGCCGACCCCGCAGTCGGTGCCGAGCAGGTTCGCGGTCTTCGCCACCCAGTTGACGAGCACGCGTCCGGACAGCTCGACGCGCTCGCCGTCCCGGGACACCCACGTGAGCCGCGGCTGCGGCTCGACGCGCAGCAGGTGCAGCAGCCGGGGGACGTCGACGGGGGCCGGGACGGGGGTCGGTGCGCTCACGTCGACGAGACTGCCAGCCCGCTCGCCTACGCTGCTCCTGAGATGGACGAGACGACGACGGGCCCGCACGCGCCCGCGACCGCGCCCCAGGTGCTCCCGGGTACCCCCGGCGCCCCGGGGCCCGCGGTCGAGCGTGCCGTGGAGGAGGCCGTGGGCCGCGCCGTGGAGCAGGCGTTCGACGACGGGCCCCGCCGGGTCACCGCCACCGTGGTGCTGCCCTGCTACAACGAGCAGGACCACGTGCTGGCCGAGGTCGAGCGCATCAGCGCCGCCCTCGAGGCCGACGGCATGTCGTACGAGCTGCTCGTCGTCGACGACGCGTCCACCGACGACACCCTCGAGGTGCTGCGGGCCGCCCAGGACCGCTTCCCCCGCATGCGGCTGCTGCCGTTCCGCCGCAACGGCGGGGCGGGGACGGCGCGCCGCATCGGCACGCGCGAGGCGCGCGGCGAGATCGTCGTGTGGACCGACGCCGACATGACCTACCCCAACGAGCGCATCCCCGAGCTCGTGCGCGCGGTCCTCGACGACCCCTCCATCGACCAGGTCGTGGGCGCCCGGCTCACCGAGGAGGGCACGCACAAGTGGGCCCGCGTGCCCGCGAAGTGGTTCATCCGCAAGTTCGCCGAGACCCTCACCAAGCAGCGCATCCCCGACCTCAACTCCGGGCTGCGGGCCTTCCGGCGGGAGGTCGCGCTGCCGTACCTGCGGCTGCTCCCGCCCGGCTTCTCGTGCGTGACGACGCTGACGATCTCGTTCCTGTCCAACCAGCACGACATCCGCTACGTGCCGATCGAGTACCGGAAGCGCGCCGGGGTCTCGAAGTTCAAGTTCTTCCGCGACGCCTACCGCTACCTGCTGCAGGTGCTGCGCATGGTCATGTACTTCGACCCGCTGCGGGTCCTGCTGCCGGTCTCCCTCGGGCTGCTCGTCCTCGGCGGCGCCAAGCTCGTCTACGACCAGTTCACGGCGCTGTTCAGCCTCGCCGACAACACCGTCCTCATCCTGCTGAGCGGGCTGCTCATCGGCATGATGGCGCTGCTGGCCGACCTCATCGTCCGCTCGAGGGACAGTCCCTGAGCAGCCCACGGGCACCGGCCGCGCGCGGAGGTGCAGTGGAGCAGGGTCGGCGGTCGCGGGGCAGCAGGCTCGCAAGGCTGTCCTCGCTCGTGCGCTCCCGGGCGTTCCGGCTCGGCTTCCTCGGCATCACCGTCGCGCTCGCGGCCGTCGCGCTGGCCCTCGACGGGCGCGAGTTCCTGCTCGGCGTCCGCCGCCTCGGCCCGGCCAGCCTCGTGCTCGCGCTCGTCTTCACCGTCGGCAACGTCCTGCTGTCGGCCGCGGCGTGGCGCTCGGTGCTCGCCGACCTCGGCAGCCGGCTCGGGGCGGGCCCGACCGCCCACGTGTTCCTCGTCGGCCAGCTCGGCAAGTACCTGCCCGGCAGCCTGTGGCACGTCGTCGCGCAGGTCGAGCTCGCCGCCGACCACGGCGTGTCCCGCCGCCGCTCCGCCTCGGCCACGGTGGTCCACGTCGTCGTGGTCTTCGCGACCGCCCTCGTCCTCGGGGTGTCGGGCTTCGCGCTCGTGCCGGACCTGCTGCCGGGCGGCTACTCGTGGGTGGCCCTGCTCGTCGTCCCGCTGCTCGTGCTGCTGTGGCCGCCGGTCCTCAACCGGGTCCTGGCCCGCGTCCTCGCGCTGGCGCGCCGCCCGCCCCTGGAGCACACCATCAGCCACCGCGGGGCCTGGCGCACCACCGGCCTCGCCTTCGCGTCGTGGCTGTCGATCGGGGCGCAGACGGTCGTGCTCGTCTCCCGGGTCGGCGACATCGGGCTCTCGGTCCGCCTCGTCGTGCTGGGGGTCACGGCCTTCGCGCTGGCCTGGTGCGTCGGCTTCGTCACCGTCATCAGCCCCGCGGGCGCGGGCGCGCGCGAGGCCGCCCTCGTGCTCATGCTGTCCGGTGTCATGTCGCCGGGCCGCGCGCTGCTCGTGGCCGTCGTGTCGCGCGTGCTCATGACCGCGGCGGACCTCGGGCTCGCCGGCGCCGCGCTCGTCGTGGAGCGCCGGCGGTCCCGCGCCCACCGCGCCGCCAGCCCGCCCGACGCCGGTGGCCGGACGTGAGCGACGCGCGGGCGGTCCGCGAGTGGCGGCCCGGCCGCCCCGTCGACCTCGCCGGCACGCTCGGCACGCTCGTGCGCGGCTCGGGTGACCCCTCGCACCGCCGCGCCGGCGCCGAAGGGCTGTGGCGTGCCACCCGGACCCCCGACGGCGCCGCCCTGCTCCACGTGCGGGTCGTCGCCCCGCTCGGCCTCGTGCTCGCCGAGGCGTGGGGCCCGGGACGGGCGTGGGTGCTCGACGGCGTGCCCGACCTGCTCGGGGCACGCGACGACGGCGGCGAGGGCGGCGACGGCCCCGGCTTCGCCGACTTCCGGCCGCGGCCTGAGCACCGGCTGCTCGTGGAGGCGTGGCGCGCCCGGCCGGGGGTGCGGACCCCCCGGTCGCGGGCCGTGGTCGAGGCGCTCGTGTGGGCGGCGCTGGAGCAGGTGGTGACCGGCAAGGAGGCCCGTCGCGCGGTGCGCCTGCTCGTGCGCCGCTACGGGGAGCCCGCGCCCGGCGCGCCCGCGCTCGAGGGTGGGCCGGCCGCGGGCATGCTCGTGCCGCCGACGCCCGCGCAGTGGCTGCGGGTGCCGACGTGGGAGTGGCTGCGCGCGGGGGTGGAGGGGCGCCGCAGCGCCGTCGTGATGCGGGCCGCGCGGGTCGCGGGACGCCTCGAGGCGACCCTCGGCGGCGCGGCGGCGGAGGCCGACCGGGCCCTGCGGACCCTGCCGGGGGTGGGTCGCTGGACGTCGGCGGAGGTCCGGCAGCGCGCCCACGGCGACGCCGACGCCTTCAGCTTCGACGACTACCACGTCGCGAAGAACGTGACGTGGGCGCTCACCGGGCACGTGCTCGACGACGACGCGTGCGCCGAGGTCATCGACTGCTACGCCGGTCACCGCTACCGCGTGCAGCGCCTGCTCGAGCTCGCGGGCGTCGCCCGGCCCCGGCGCGGTCCCCGCTTCACGCTGCCGACCCACACCCCGGCGGGCTCGGGCGGGCGCTCCTGACGAGCGGGCCGGGGCCCTTACCGGGCTACCGCACCGGGCGGACCACGACCGCGACCGTCGTCGTCGGGCCCGGGGAGGCGGGCGGTGCGGCGTCCACGTGGCACCGCAGCCCCTCGGCCCGGGCGGCGACCACGACCCGTTCGGCGAGCCGGCCCACCGCGACGGCGTCGGGTCCCTCGACGACCACGGTGCCGGCCGCCGCGTCGGGCCGCACGGTCCCGACCAGGCCGTCGGCCGCCGCACCGGAGGCGGCTACCGCCGCGGCGCGCGCCAGCACGCCGGGCCCGCCGGGGTCCGGTGCGGCGGGGGCGAGCGGCACCCCGGCCGTGCCGGGCGGGCAGCCGAGGGCCGTGCGCACCGCCTCCACCGTCCCGAGGGCGAACCAGTCCGACGGGCCGAAGCGGACCAGCCCGGCCGCTCCCGGCCCGTCCTCGGCGGTCACGAGGTGGTCCAGACCGGTGAGCACCGCCGCGGGCACCCCGTCCGCCTTGCCCTTGACCAGCTCGGCGGCCGCGGCGACCTCGTCGGCCACCGCGCGCACCGTCACCGACAGGGGCGCGCCGTCGGCGTCGATGCCGCCCCGCAGGTCGTCGGTGGGCCGCAGCCCGGCGCAGCCGAGGGCGAAGTCCGTCTGACCCGCCCGCCACGGCCGGCCGGAGGTGTCGGTGAGCACGACGCCCGGGCGGGCCCCGGTGAGCGCCGCGACGTCACGCCGCAGCCTGGCCGCCTCCGCGTCGGGGTCAAGGGGCAGGACGAGGACGCGCCCGCCCGCGTCGGGGCCGGTGTTCGAGGCGTCCACGCCGGCGGCGGCCATGACCGGTCCCGCCGCCGCCCGCACGATGCGCGTCGTGCCGTTGGCGGTCTCGCGCTCGGCGACGACCCCGCGGCTCTCCGCGGCGACCGCCGCCTCACGGTCCGCCCGCCACAGGCCGAGCGCCTTGGCGACGACCTTGCTCGAGACCGCCAGCACGTCGCCGTCGGCGAGGTCGTGATGGGCCCGCCGGAGCGCCGCCACGAGCAGTCCGGCGAGGTCGTCGCCCGTGCGCACCTCACCGACCCCCGTCAGCGGCACGACCCGCAGCGCCCGCCCGCTCGCCCGCCCGCTCACGCGCCCGCTCACGCGCCCGCCGTCGCGCCGTGCAGCCCGAGGGCGACGTCGAGCGCCGTGCCGGCGAGGCGCACCGCGCCCTCGCGGTCGCGCATGAGCAGGTCGGTGCCGTGCACGGCGACATCCGCACGGTCCGGGTGGTCGGCCGGGGTGAGCGCGGCCCGCGTGGCCCCGAGGTCGGCGTCGTCGACGAGCCAGGCGTCGAGGACGTCGCGCAGCAGCCCACCCACCCCGGCGGCCGTGCACGGCACGTCGAGCGCGGCGAGGCACGCCGCGGCCATCCCGCGCACCGTGCGGCCCCCGACGACGGGCGCGACGCCGACGACGGGGGCGGCGGTCCCGCGCAGGGCGTCCCTCACCCCCGGCAGGGCGAGCACGGGGCCGAGCGAGACGACGGGGTTGCTCGGCGGCAGCAGCACGACGTCGGCGCCGCGGAGCGCGTCGAGCACCCCGGGCGCCGGCACGGCGCGGTCGAGCCCGAGCAGCGGGAAGCCCTCCGCGGGGGTCTCGGCGTGCCCGCGGACCCACCACTCCTGCAGGTGGACGGCGCGGCGCTCCGGGTCGCGCACGACGACGTGCGTCTCGACGGGCTGGTCGGACATCGGCAGCAGCCGTACGCCCGGTCGCCAGCGCTCGCACAGCGCCCGTGTGACCTCGCTGAGGGTGTAGCCGGCCCCGAGCATGCGCGTGCGCACGAGGTGCGTCGCGACGTCGCGGTCCCCGAGGGTGAACCAGTCCGGTCCGGCGCCGTACGCGGCGAGCTCGGCGGCGACGTGACCGGTGTCGCCGTCACGCCCCCACCCCTGCGCCTCGTCGACGCCCCCGCCGAGGGTGTACATGAGCGTGTCGAGGTCGGGGCACACCCGCAGGCCGTGGAGGGTGATGTCGTCGCCCGTGTTCGCGACGACCGTCACCTCCGCCGCCACGTCGCGCGCGCGCAGCGCGCCGAGCAGGCCGCGAAGGAACCGGGCGCCGCCGACCCCGCCGGACAGGGCCGCGACGCGCAGGGCCGGGGGCGGTCCGGGCGGGGGAGCGGGCGGCTCGAGGTCGGGCACCGGCGCATTGTGTCGTCCCGGGCCGGGGCCCGGGCTCTTGGTGGCCACCGGCGTCGAGGAGGCCGGGGCCGGCGGTCGGTGCCCGGGCCCGCCGACGACGACCCGGGGGAGGCGCCCTTACCGGGGACCGGGGTCGAGCGCACGCCGGCGCGGACCCACCGGACGTGTCGTCGCAGACCGCGTCGAGCCGCACACGGTAGGTGATGTGTCGATCACGGATAGCACGATCGCGCTTGACACCACCCGGATGACACGCGTGTAATTCCCACGTCGTCGTTCTGTCCGGACCGCCAGGCCCCCGTGGACAGCAGGGCCCGTGGACGGGCGGCGCGAGGGCCTGACGAGCACCGGGGCGAGGAGGACGTCATGGCACTGCCGATGACCGTGCACGAGGTGGCACGGGGGACCGCACCCGCGGACCCGACACGCACGCTGGAGGAGATGGACGAGGCGCTGCGAGGCGCCGCGGCCCGGACCCTGCCGCCGGAGCTCGTGCCCGTGGGGGACGACCTCGAGGCGCTCGAGGAGGACGACGACGACCTCGACGACGCCGTCGACGGGCTGGCCGGCCTCGACCTGCCGCCGGGCGTCCTCGTCCACGGCGGGGCGGTCGTGCTCCCGCTGCTGCCCGGCGGCCGCCCGCCGGCCCCGGACTGGAAGGACCGCGCGCTGTGCGCGGAGACCGACCCCGAGGCGTTCTTCCCCGAGAAGGGCGGCTCGACCCGGGAGGCGAAGAAGGTGTGCTCCTCGTGCGACGTCCGGGCCGAGTGCCTCGACTTCGCCCTCGGCAACGACGAGCGCTTCGGCATCTGGGGCGGGCTGTCCGAGCGCGAGCGCCGCCGCCTCAAGAAGCGCGTGGTGTGAACCGCGGCCACGAGGCCGCGGACGCGGCGGGACCCGACCACCGTGACGTCCCGCGCGGGCCCGACGACACCCGTGCGCCCCGAGCGGGGGCGTCCCCCGCGGTCGCGGGCGCCGTGGCTACCGTCGGACGCATCGACACCGTGACACCTCCCCGGACCGGCGCGGGGACCGCCGACGCGGCGGTCCGGCCGCACGTGACCGCCGTGCTCGTCTGCCACGACGGCGCCCGGTGGCTGCCGCGCACGCTCGCGGCGCTCGCGGGCTCGGACCGGCGGCCCGACGTCGTCGTGGCCGTCGACGCGGGCTCGCGCGACAGCAGCCCCGTGCTGCTCGACGCCGCGCTGCTCGCCGCGCCGGTGGCGGGGGACCGCAAGGTCGTCGACGCCGTCGTCACCGTGCCGCGCCGGACACCCCTGGGGGAGTCCGTGCGCCGCGGCCTGCAGACGGCGGCCGAGGTCGCCGCGGACACCCTCGGGGCGGGGGCGGGCGTCGAGCGCGCCGGCGCGCCCGGGTGGGTGTGGCTGCTGCACGACGACTGCGCCCCCGAGCCCGCCGCGCTCGACCAGCTGCTCGCGGCCGTGGCCGCCGCGCCGACGATCGCGGTCGCCGGGTGCAAGCAGCGCGGCTGGGACGACCCGCACCGCCTCGTCGAGGTCGGCGCGACCGTCACCCCGGGCGGCCGGCGCCTCACCGAGGTGAACGCCGGCGACCTCGACCAGGGCCAGCTCGACGGCCGCGGGGACGTGCTCGTCGTGTCGACCGCGGGCATGCTCGTGCGCGCCGACGTCCTCACCGAGCTGGGCGGCCTGGACCCGGCGCTGCCGCTGGTCGGCGACGACGTCGACCTGTGCGTGCGCGCCCGCCGGGCCGGCTACCGGGTGTCGGTGGTGCCCAGCGCCGTCGTGCGCCACGCCGCCGCCCTGGAGTCCGGGCAGCGCGAGGCCACGGCCCTGCGGGGGCGCTGGGGGCGCGGCCTCGGAGCGGCCGCGCCGCGCGCCGGCGGGCCCGGCGGCGGCCTCACCTGCGCCCGGCGTGCGCACTGGCTGCACACCCGGCTCACCGAGGCGCCGCTCGCCCTCGCCCCGCTGCTCCTGGTGTGGGTGGTCCTCGTGACGCCGCTGCGCGCGGCCGTGTGGCTCGCGCGGCGACGGCCCGGCTACGCCTGGGCCGAGCTCGCCGCCCTCGCGCACCTGCTCGCGCACCTGCACCTGGTGGTGCGCTCCCGCTGGCGCTCGCGCCACGTCCGCGCGGTCCCCAGCGCCGCCCTGCGCCCGCTGCGGCCCACCCGGGCCCAGGTGCTCCGCGACGAGGTCGACGCCTACCGGGTGCGTCGTGCGCTCGCGCGGCGCCCCGACGAGTCCGCCGACGACGACACCGTGCCGCTGGAGGCGTTGGAGTCCGGGCCGGTCGACGACGACCTCATCGACCTCGACCTCGGCGCGGGGGGCCCGCTCAAGCGCGTCGTCCGCCACCCCCTCACCTACCTCGTCCCGCTGCTGGCGCTCCTGGGTGCGGTGCCGTGGCTGCGCGGGCTGCTCGCGCCGCCCGTCACCGCGCCCGAGGGCGAGGTCGCGGGCGGCCCGGCCGCCGGCGAGCTGTGGGCCCGGGCGCTCACCGACTGGCGCGACGTCGGGGTCGGCACGCCCGCCCCCGCCGACCCCGCGACCGCGGTGTGGGCCACCCTGACGAGCACGGCGTCGCTCCTCGGCGGCGACGGCTGGGCCGGCTCCGACCTCGCGACCGCGCGCGGCTGGGTCGTCGCCCTCGCCCCCGTGCTCTCCCTGCTCGCCGCGTGGGCCGCCGCCCGGACGGTCGTCCCCCGACGCCTCCCGGTCGCCGCGCTCGCCACCACGTGGGCCGTGCTGCCGGCCACCGGTCTGCTCGGCACGCCCCGGGCCGGGACGCTCCTCGTCCACGTGCTGCTGCCGCTGCTCGCCGTCGCCCTCCTCGCGTGCCTCGGCCGCCGCCCGCTCCGGGCGACCGCGGTGACGGGGCTGCTCGCGACCGTGGTCGTCGCGCTGTCCCCCGCGACGTGGCTGCCGCTCCTCGTCGCGGCCACGGTGGTGGGCGCGCTCGGCGGCTGGCGCGCCCGGGCGACCTGGCGGGCGGTCCTGCCCGTCGTCGGTGCGCTGCTGCCCGCGCCCCTGCTCGCCCCGTGGGCGGTGCTCGTCCCGGCCGCGCCCCGGCTGCTGCTCGTCGACCCCGTGGCGGCCGACCCGTCCGCGACGGCGCTCCCGACCCTCGTCGACCTCGCCCCCCGGGCCCGCGCCGTGCTGTGGCCCGCCGCCGGTGGGTCGGGCGCACCCGACCCCGTGGACGTCGTCGTCCTCGTCGTCGTGGGGCTCGCGGTGCTCGCCGTCTGCCTCGCGGCCCTCCTCGTCGTCCTGTCGCTGTCCCGGGCGCGTGTCCCCGCGGCGTGGGCCGCCCTCGGCGTGGGCGCGAGCGCCCTCGCCGCCGGCGCGCTCGCGCTGTGGCAGGCCGGCCTGGAGCCAGCGGTCCCCGCCTCGGCGGCCGCGCTCGCCGGTCTGCTGGTGGCCGCCCTGCTCCTGCGCGACCTGCACGACCCCGACCGCGCCCCCGCACGCCGTGACACCCCCGCCCGCCGGCGCACGTGGTGGCTCGCCGGTGTCGCCGGCGCCGTCGTGCCCACGGGCGTCGTCGCGGCCGCGGTTGCCGTCGCGGTGCTCGCCCCGCTGCCCGGGGCGACGGGCGGGCTGCCCGCCGCTGCCCTCGTCGGGTCCGGCTCCGAGCTGGCCACCCGCACCCTCGTCATCACCGAGCGGGTCCCGGACGGCACCGCCGGGCGGGCGGGTGACGAGCCTGCCCAGGCCGGGGCCCTCGCCGACGAGGCCGCCGCCGACGAGGAGCCGGTGCAGCCGCCGGTCCTCACGTGGGCGACGACGAGCGGCCTGCCGGGACCCGGGCAGGACTCCGTGGCCCGCCTCGTGCTCGACGGCGTCGACCGCGCCGGCGACGCGCGGCTCGCCACGGCCGTCGAGGCCCTGCTCGGCGAGCCGGGCACCCCCGCGGGCTCCGTGGCCGCGGCGCTCGCGCAGGCCGGGGTCGGCTGGGTCGTGCTGAGCGGTCCCGAGGAGCTCGAGACGGCGGTGGCCCAGCGCGCCGGCCTCGTCCGCACCGCCGTCACCGACGGCCGCTCCACGTGGCGTGTCGACGCGGCCGCGGTCCGCGACGCCGGCGCCGCCGAGCCGGCCCGGGCGCGCATCGAGGACGGCGACGAGCCGGTCGTGCCGCTGCCCCTGGACGGCGAGGCCGCGGCCGTGCCCGCGGGCGGGGAGGCGCGCGTGCTGGTCCTCGCCGAGAACGCGCACCCCGGCTGGCGCGCGACCCTCGACGGCGCCGGGCTGGAGCCGGTGCGCGTCGCGGGCTGGGCCCAGGGCTTCGAGCTGCCCGCGGACGGCGGGCGCCTGGAGCTGCGCGGGCCGACCGTGCGACCGGACGCCGTGCTCCTCTCCCTCGGCGCCGCCGTGGTCGTCCTCCTGCTGCTGCTGTGGCCCGCCGGACCCCGCCCCGTGCGCCGCTGGGACGGCCGCCGCGCCGTCCCCCGCGGCCCGCGCGCCCGCGCCCGCACCGCCGAAG
>NZ_JBBAYJ010000031.1 GCF_037153975.1 Aquipuribacter sp. SD81 | reverse complement strand
GCCGCCGCGCTGCCCGCCGCGGGCCGGGCCGCCCAGCAGGCCTCGGCCGCCGGCGCCGGCGCCGGGGCCGTGCTCGGCGCGGCCCGTGAGGTGCTGGCGGGCGCGCACGGGGTGGAGCCGGACTACGTCGCCCTCGTGGGCCCCGACGACCTCGAGCCCGTCCCGGACGAGTACGCGGGACCCGCGGTGCTGCTGCTCGCCGCGCACGTCGCCCCGCTGCGCCTCATCGACGCCGTCGACGTCGTCGTCGCACCGCCCGGGGTGAGCGGCGCGTGACCCGGGTCCCGCGCCACCTCGTCGCGCCGACCACGACGGACCTGCCCGCGGCCGTCGTCGACGACGTCGTGGTCGTCGGGTCCGGCATCGCCGGGCTCACGGCCGCGCTGCGGCTGTCACGGCGCGGCCTCGGCGTCACGCTCGTCACGAAGACGGAGGCGGCGAGCGGGTCGACGCGCTGGGCGCAGGGCGGCATCGCCGCCGCGCTCGCCGACACCGACTCCCCGGACGCCCACTACGACGACACGGTCGCGGCCGGCGGCGGCCTGTGCGACCCGGCGGCGGTGCGCGTGCTCGTCGACGACGGCCCGCACCGGGTCCGCGGGCTCGTGCGGCTCGGCGCGCGCTTCGACCTCGACCCTGCCGGCGGCCTCGCGCTCACCCGCGAGGGCGGGCACGGCGCGGACCGGATCGCCCACGCGGGCGGCGACGCCACCGGCGAGGAGATCTCCCGGGCGCTCGTCGCGGCGCTGGAGGGCGTCGTCGACGACGAGCGGGTGCGCCTGCTCGAGCACACCTTCGCCGTCGACGTCCTCACCGACGCCGCCGGCGCGGCCTGCGGCGTCCTCGTGGCCGGCGCGGCCGGCGCCACCCGCGTGCTGCGGGCGCGGGCGGTCGTGCTCGCGAGCGGCGGGATCGGCCAGGTGTACCGGTCCACCACGAACCCGCCCGAGGCGACGGGGGACGGCGTCGCCGCCGCGCTGCGAGCCGGGGCGGTCCTCGCCGACCTCGAGTTCGTGCAGTTCCACCCGACGGTGCTGTGGCTCGGGGGTGGTGCCCGCGGCCAGCAGCCGCTCGTGTCGGAGGCGGTCCGCGGCGAGGGGGCGGTGCTGCTCGACGAGAAGGGCCACCGGTTCATGCCGGACCTCGACCCCCGGGGCGAGCTCGCGCCGCGTGACGTCGTCGCGCGCGGCATCGTCGACCGGATGCAGGCCACCGGCGCCAACCACGTCCTGCTCGACGCCCGTCACCTGGGGGCGGACTTCCTCGCCCGACGGTTCCCGTCCATCGTGCGCCGGCTCGCCGAGCACGGCTTCGACCTGGCCGCGGACCCCGTGCCCGTCGCACCCGCCCAGCACTACCACTCCGGCGGGGTGCGGACCGACCTCGACGGGCGCACGAGCGTGCCCGGCCTCTACGCGGTGGGGGAGACCGCCTGCACGGGCGTGCACGGGGCGAACCGGCTCGCGAGCAACTCCCTGCTCGAGGGCCTCGTCTTCGCCGCCCGCCTCGCCGACGACATCGCCGCGCGGCTCGGCGCCGACGAGCTCTCGCCCGGCGCCCCGGTCGGGCGCAGCGGTCCCGCGGGGCTCGTGCCGGCCACCGTCCGGTCCCTCGTGCAGCGCGCCGCCTCCGACGGTCCCGGCGTCCTGCGCGACGCGCACGGCCTCGGCCGCGCGGCGCGCACCCTCGACGACGTCGTCATCGACGCGCACAGCCACGCGGGCGTGAGCGCGCGCCCGGACCGCCCGGAGTGGGAGGCCGCGAACCTGCACGCGGTGGCCGTCGCCCTGACGGCCGCCGCGACGGTGCGGGAGGAGTCGCGCGGGGGCCACGTACGACGCGACTTCCCCGTGCCGGACCCGGCGTGGCGACGCCACCTCACGGTCCGCGCGCGCCCGGACGGCACCGTCGACGTCGAGACCGAGGAGCCGCTGTGAGCGCACCCGCGGGCCCCGGGGGACCGCCCACGGTGCCGCCGGCCGAGCTCGACCGGATGGTCCGGACGGCGCTGGACGAGGACCTCGGCGGCGACCCGGGGGTCGACCTCACGACCGACGCGACGGTCGACGACGGGGCACGAGCGGTCGTCGAGGTCCGTTCGAGGGCCGCGGGGGTGCTCGCCGGGCAGGTCGTGTGGGGCCCGCTCCTCGCCGAGGCCGCACGCCGGACGGGGCAGGACGCACCCGTCGTGGAGCTGCTCGTCGACGACGGGGCGCCGCTGGCCGAGGGCGACGTCGTCGCCCGGCTGTCCGGGCCGACGCGCGCGCTGCTCGTGGCCGAGCGCACGGGCCTCAACCTCGTGGGCCGTGCGTGCGGGGTCGCGACGGTGACGCACCGATGGGTCGGCGTGCTCGCCGGCACCGGGGTGCGGGTGCTCGACACCCGCAAGACGAGCCCGGGGCTCCGGGCGTGGGACAAGTACGCCGTCCGCTGCGGCGGCGGGGTCAACAAGCGCGTGGGGCTGTTCGACGTCGCCATGGTCAAGGACAACCACGCGGCCGCGGCCGGGTCGGTCGTCGCCGCCTACCGCGCGGTCCGCTCGCGCTGGCCGGAGGTGGCGGTCGAGGTCGAGGTCGAGACCCTCGACGACGCGCTCGCCGTCGTGCGGGCCGGCGGGCGCTACCTCATGTGCGACAACATGCCGGCGCCGGGTCTGGCCGACGTGGTCGCCGCCGTGCGGGCCCTCGTGACCGAGCTCGACGGCCCGGCCGGGCGGGTCGAGGTGGAGGCGACGGGAGGGCTGTCGCTGGACCGCGTCCGCGAGGTGGCCGCCGCGGGCGTCGACGCGGTGTCCGTGGGGGCGCTCACCCACTCCGCGCCGCAGCTCGACGTCGGCATGGACTGGGTCGGCTAGGTCGACCTCCGAGGGGGCGGACGGTCCTCCCGCCGGGACGCGGCCCTCAACCCTCCGCCGGACGGACAGTCGCCAGGCGGGGGATCCGACCGCGCAGCTGGTTGGGGGTGTTGAGCAGGCGCACCTTCCAGCGGCGGTGCAGCCCCACGATGAAGTCGAGCCCGGCACCCTCGATCGAGTCGACCTCGTCGAGGTCGACGACCACGCGGCTCAGCACCATGCTCTCGACGTCGCTCATGGCCTCCGCCAGGCACTCGGCCACCCGGTCGTCGAGGTGGCCGTAGAGGCGGACGACGACCTGCGTGCCCACACGCTGGACAGACACGTCCCCGGCGCTCTCGCGAGGTTCCGGTATCCCGGGTACCTGCACGGTGGCTCCCTCGTCCCGACGGCTGTGGTCCGCGGCCATCGTGACCCGGCTCACGCCTGAGCGCCAGCCCTGGTACCCGGCGAGTTCAGTACCTCCTCGCTCTCCCCGACGACGAAACGGTAGGCGTAGGTGCGCTGCGCGAGGACGACGCGGCCGTCGGCGTCGGCCACCGCGGACAGCCGGTCGCCCAGGCCGGCGAGCAGGTCGTCCCGCGCGCCCGACAGCGCGAGGTAGGACCACGTCGCCGCGAGGGCCAGCGCGTCGGCGACCGGCATGACGACGTCGTTGCGGACCTCGTGCGTGCCGTCGTGCACGAGCGGGCCGGGCAGCCGCGGCACCGCCGCGAGGTCGGTGCTGTCCGCGGCGGCGCGCTCCAGCAGCTCGGGCTCCACGTCGGCGACCGTGGCCGCGACGGCCCGGCTGAGCGGCGCGTCCGGGTCGCGCCGGTTCCACACGAGCACGAGCCGCCCGCCGGGCCGCAGCACGCGCACCGCCTCCGCCGTCCCGGCCGACGGGTCCACCCAGTGCCACGACTGCGCGAAGGTGAGGGCGTCGACGGAGGCGTCCGGCAGGGGCAGCCGCTCCCCGCTGCCCTCGCGCACGTCGACGTCGGGCAGCACCTGCGACAGCCGCGCGCGCATGCCGGGGTCGGGCTCGACGGCCGTGACGTCGTGGCCGAGGTCGCGCAGGACGCGGGTCCACTTGCCCGTGCCCGCGCCGACGTCGGCCACCCGCAGCGGCGCGGGTCCGAGGGCCCAGGTCGCCGTCGCCGGCGGGTAGCCGGGGCGCACGCGCTCGTAGCCGTCCGCGACCGCCCCGAAGGACAGCGCCTGCGCGCGCCACGTCCGCAGCCGGTCGTCGTCGCCGCTGCTGCCCGCGGCGCCGGAGGAGTCCGTCACGCGCGCCATCGTGCCCGGCACCGGGGACGGCCGCCCGTCCGCGGGCTCCTATCCTGGCGCCTGTGAGCGACCCGAGCGCCGCCGTGGCGGAGACCCCGGCCGAGGACCCGTCGGAGTCGCGCGAGGCGGTCGAGGAGCAGGTCGCCGTCCGCCGCGGCAAGCGCGAGCGCATCCTCGCCGAGGGCCGCGAGGCCTACCCCGTCGAGGTGCCGCGCACCCACCGGCTCGCCGACGTCGTCGCCCACCCCGCGTGGGCGGCGCTGACCGCGGGCGAGGAGAGCGACGACGTCGTGTCGGTGGCGGGCCGGGTCATGTTCCTGCGCGGCACCGGCCGGCTGGCCTTCGCGACGCTGCAGGACGGCGACGCCCGCCTGCAGGTGATGCTGAGCCTCGCCGAGGTCGGCGACGACGCGCTCGAGCGCTGGAAGCGAGAGGTCGACCTGGGCGACCAGGTGGCGGTCACCGGGCGTGTCGTGAGCAGCCGCCGCGGCGAGCTCTCGGTCATGGCGACGGCCTGGCAGATGGCCTCCAAGGCGCTGCGGCCGCTGCCCACGCTGCACAAGGGCCTCGCGGAGGACACCCGCGTGCGGCGCCGGTACGTCGACCTGGTCGTGCGGCCGGAGGCCCGCGAGACCGTCCGCACGAAGGCGACGGTCCTGCGGTCGCTGCGGGAGACCATGCACCGCCTCGGCTACCTCGAGGTGGAGACGCCGGTCCTGCAGCTCGTGCACGGCGGCGCGAGCGCCCGGCCCTTCCGCACCCACCTCAACGCCCTCGACGTCGAGATGAGCCTGCGCATCGCGACGGAGCTCTACCTCAAGCGCTGCATCGTCGGCGGGCTCGAGAAGGTCTACGAGATCGGGCGGACGTTCCGGAACGAGGGCATCGACTCCACCCACAGCCCCGAGTTCACGATGTTCGAGGCCTACGAGGCGTACGGCTCCTACGACACGATGGCCGTCCTGGTGCGCGAGCTCGTGCTCGACGCCGCCCGCGCCACCGGCCGGACGGCGGTGCCCGACGGTCGCGGCGGCGAGATCGACCTGACCGGGCCGTGGCGGACCGTCACGGTCCACGACGCGGTGTCGGGTGCCCTCGGGGAGCACGTGACGGTGGACACCGGCGTCGAGGAGCTCCGGCGCCACGCCGCGCGGACCGGGGTCGAGCTGCGGCCCGGCTGGGGCGCGGGCGAGGTCGTCCTCGAGCTGTTCGAGAAGCTCGTCGAGCACACGCTGCTGGAGCCGACGTTCGTGCGGGACTACCCCGCCGAGGTGCGTCCGCTCGCCCGCCCGCACCGCGACGACCCGCGTCTGGCGGAGGCGTGGGACCTCATGGTCGCCGGGGCGGAGCTGTCGCCGGCGTACTCCGAGCTCGCCGACCCCGTCGTCCAGCGCGAGAAGCTGCTCGCGCAGTCCCTGCTCGCCGCCGGCGGCGACCCCGAGGCGATGCAGCTCGACGAGGACTTCCTGCGGGCGCTCGAGCACGGCATGCCCCCCACCGGCGGCATCGGCCTCGGCGTGGACCGCCTCGTCATGGTCCTGCTCGGCGTCGGCATCCGGGAGACCATCCTGTTCCCGCTCCTGCGGCCGGAGGCCTGAGGACGGTGGACGGCTCGCTGGCCGGGGAGGTGGTCCGGGGCCTCCTGCCCACGGTCGGGGTGTCGCTGCTCTTCGGTGCCGCGATCTGGGCCATCGTGCGCGCCGACGCCTCCGAGCGGGCCGAGCGCGCGCGGCTGGAGGCCGAGGAGGACGCCGCCGCCGCGAGGGCCGAGAGCCCGCACCGGACCGTCGCGGACGCCGAGCGGGACGGCCGTGTCGACGTGGCCCGCGCCTCCGCCGACGGGGGTGCCGACGAGGTTGTCGAGGACCCCCGGCGGGGTACCCCGGAGGCATGACCGACACGACCAGCCAGGCGGGCGCCCTGCCCGCGCCCCGCATCCGCCTGCACGACGGCCACGAGATCCCCCAGCTCGGGGTGGGCGTGTACCAGGTGCCGCCGCCGGACACGGCCGAGAACGTCGAGACGGCGCTGCGCATCGGCTACCGGCACGTCGACGGCGCGCAGATGTACGAGAACGAGACCGGGGTGGGCGAGGGCCTGCGGCGCTCGGGCGTGCCCCGGGAGGACGTCTTCCTCACGAGCAAGCTCGCCAACGGCGCGCACCGCCCCGACGACGCCCGCGCCGCCTTCGACCGGACGCTCGAGCAGCTCGGCACCGACCACGTCGACCTGTTCCTCGTGCACTGGCCGCTGCCCACCCGCTACGACGGCGACTTCCTGTCCACCTGGCGCGTGCTCGAGGAGCTCCGCGACTCCGGTCGCGCCCGCTCCATCGGCGTCAGCAACTTCCAGGTCGAGCACCTGGAGGTGCTCGCCCGCGCCGGTGCCAGCATGCCGGTGGTCAACCAGGTCGAGTGCCACCCGTACTTCCTCAACGACGACGTGCGGAGCTGGTGCCGCGAGCACGACGTCGTCGTCGAGGCGTGGTCGCCCATCGCCCAGGGCGGCGTCCTCGACGACCCGGTCGTGCGGGACGTGGCGGACGCGCTCGGGCGCACCCCCGCCCAGGTCGTGCTGCGGTGGCACCTGCAGTCCGGCCACGTGGTCTTCCCGAAGTCCGTGACGCCGTCGCGGCTGGAGGAGAACGGCGCGCTCTTCGACTTCGAGCTCGACGAGTCGCAGATGGCCCGGATCAGCGACCTGGACAAGGGCGAGGACGGGCGCACCGGCCCGAATCCCGACGACTTCGACTACGTGGGCTGACGAATACGCCGCGGCCGCGGCGCGGAAATCATGGTGAAAGGGTGACGGCGACGCGTCGTCACCCTTTCCCGTATTGCCACGGGAATAGGAGGACGGGCATGATCGTCGTGCATCACGGAAATACCCCACCCCCTCGCTCTTCCGACCGGAACGGAAATCGCATGGCACAGCAGGTGAATGTCGTCCTCGTGGACGACCTCGACGGCTCTCCCGCGGAGGAGACCGTCACATTCGGGCTCGACGGCATCACGTACGAGATCGACCTCAACGCCGAGAACGCCGCGCGGCTGCGCGACGGCTTCGCGGAGTGGGTCGGCCACGGCCGTCGCGTCGCCGGCGCACGGCGTCGCGGCGCCCGCACCACGCCCACGAAGCGCACGAGCGTCGGCTCGGACAACGCGACCATCCGCGAGTGGGCGCGCTCCAACGGCTACGAGGTCTCCGAGCGGGGGCGCATCAAGGCGGAGGTCGTGGAGGCCTTCAACGCCGCCAACGGCTGAGTCCCCCGCGCACAGGACGGCCCCTCGCGCTGCGGCGCGAGGGGCCGTCCTGCTGTCCGCCCGGTGACGCCTCCGTGGGAGGCGCTCAGCGGTCGCGCACGTCCTCCGCCTCGCGGACGTCCTCGCCGGGCGTCGTCTCCTCGTCGACGAGCGCCTCGGGCGGGCTGGTCCGGCGGTTGCTGAGGAGCGACGTGACGGTGACGACCACGAGCGCACCGACGATGACGACGAGGCTCCACAGCGTGGGCACCTCGGGCACGGACGTCGAGATGTCCTCGTGCGCCCAGTGCAGCAGCAACTTGACTCCGATGAAGGCGAGGATGAACGACAGCCCGTAGGACAGGTGGACGAGCTTCGACAGCGCCCCCTCGAGGAGGAAGTACAGCGCGCGCAGACCGAGCAGCGCGAAGGCGTTCGTCGCGAACACGAGGTACGGGTCGCCGGTGATGCCGTACACCGCGGGCACCGAGTCGACGGCGAACACGACGTCCGTGAAGAGCAGCACGAGCACGACGAGGGCGAACGGCGTGAGGTAGCGGGTGCCGTCGCGCACCACCCGGAACTTCGTGCCCTCGTAGTCGTCGCTGACGGGGGTCAGCCTCCGGACGACCTTCACGATGCGCAGCTCGGAGACGTGGATCTCCTTCTCCCCGCCCCGCAGCTCCTCGAGCAGCAGGTGGATCGCGGTGAAGATGAGGATCGCGCCGAAGATCAGGAAGGCGAAGCTCAGCTGCTGGATGGCGACCGCACCGACGGCGATGAACACGCCGCGCAGCACGAGCGCGCCGAGGATGCCCCACAGCAGGGCGCGCTGCTGCAGGTGCCGCGGCACCGCGAAGGCGCTGAGGATGAGGATGAAGACGAAGAGGTTGTCGACGCTCAACGACTTCTCGACGATGTACCCGGTGTAGTACTCGAGGCCGATCTGCGTGCCGTGGCGCCAGACGATGTAGCCGCCGAACAGGAGCGGCAGCGCGATGTAGAACGCCGACCAGCCGGCCGCCTCCTTCATCGACACGTCGTGCGGCTTGCGGGTCGCGATGAAGTCGAAGACGAAGAGCCCGACCACCACGGCCAGCGTGCCGATCCACAGGGTGGGGTGGCCGATGGTCTCCAGGTTGCCGCTGCCGGGGGCGGTGGTGCCGAGCGGGACCGCGAGGGACGTCATGCGCGGGGGATCCTTCCGTTCGGACGCGGGCGCGCCCGGTTCGTCGAGGTCTCCGTCGCCCGCCGCGGGAGGCGGGCTCGGCCCGGGGTCGCGACGCGACCGTGATGACCGGGACCGGTTCTGAGGACGTACTCCCCTCACGGGCGATGCTACGGGCTCGGAGTACCCCCCGCGGTCCGCGACGACACCTGTGGACGGACCCGTGCGCCGTCACCCGTGGACGGGTCCCTCCGCCGGCGTCCCGGCGGTGCTCCGGGCCCGGGCGGCGGGTGGGCCGCTAGCGTCGGCGGGTGGCCGGCGGCGGACAGGACCCACGGGGACGGCGGCCGCGCGCCGTCTTCGGCGTGGGCGAGGAGCCGGACCCGCGGTTCACCCTCGCCAACGAGCGGACGGCGCTCGCCTGGGTGCGGACCTCGCTGGCGCTCGTGGCCGCGGGCCTCGCGGCGGCGGTCGCGGACGGCGTCGTCGACACCGGCGGGCTCCTGCGCGTCGTCGCGCTGGTCTCCGTGGTGGCGGCGGGCTACCTCGCCGTCAGCTCGGTCGTGCGCTGGGGCCGCACCGAGCGGGCGATGCGGCTGCGGCGCCCCCTGCCGCCGCCGTCGGGGCTTGCGGTGGTCGTGGTGGTGGTGCTCGGCCTCGCCGTGACGGCGCTGCTGGCCCTGCGATGAACCGGCGGGACGGCGGCGAGGCCCCCCGGTCCCCAGGGGACGGGGCGTCCGACGGCGGGGAACCGGGGAACGGGGGACCGGGGGGCGGGGGACCGGGGGACCGGGGACCGGGCGGCGGGGGCACCGGCGGGGACGGCCTGCCCTGGGACCCGGGCCTGCAGCCGGAGCGCACGGCGCTGGCCTGGCAGCGCACCGGCCTCGCGCTGGCGGTCGCGGCGCTGGTCGCGCTGCGCGACGCCCTGCTGCGCCCCGGCCCGGCAGCCACGGTGGTGGCCACCGCGGCCGCGCTCGTCGCCCTCGTGGCCGGGCTCGCGGTGCTCCGGCTCGCGCGGACGGGCCTGGACGCCCGGGTCGAGGCGCTGCGCGGCGGCCGGGCCCTCGCGCCGTCGGGGGCCGCGCGGGTCGCGGCCGGCGGGGTCGTGGCGGTGGGCGTCGCGGTGGTCGCGATCGTCCTCGGGTGAACCCGACCGGCGCAGCGGTGGTGACGGTTCGCCGTCGGCGGACATCAGCCCGTCACCGGAACAGCCTAAGGTCCGCCCCTCGTTGTGCCGATCGACGGCAGAACACCCACCGGGTGACCGCACGAGGGGAGCCGCTGCGCTGGCAGCGAACGGAGGCTCACCAGGCGGGTGGTCGGCCGGTGCCGGAGCAACCGGACGTCTAGCATCGAGCGGGAACAGCAGGAACCCGGGTCAGGCCCGGGGGAGCGCATCCGCCCGCTCGTGAGGGAGCGACAGTCATGTTCGAGAGGTTCACCGACCGCGCTCGACGCGTGGTGGTCCTGGCCCAGGAAGAGGCCAGGATGCTCAACCACAACTACATCGGCACCGAGCACATCCTGCTCGGGCTCATCCACGAGGGCGAGGGGGTCGCCGCCAAGGCGCTGGAGTCCCTCGGCATCTCGCTGGACGCCGTGCGCGAGCAGGTCCAGGAGATCATCGGTCAGGGTCAGCAGGCCCCGTCCGGCCACATCCCCTTCACCCCGCGGGCCAAGAAGGTCCTCGAGCTGAGCCTCCGCGAGGCGCTGCAGCTCGGCCACAACTACATCGGCACCGAGCACATCCTGCTCGGGCTCATCCGTGAGGGCGAGGGCGTCGCCGCCCAGGTCCTCGTGAAGCTGGGCGCCGACCTCAACCGCGTCCGCCAGCAGGTCATCCAGCTGCTGAGCGGCTACCAGGGCAAGGAGCCGGCCACGGCCGGCGGGCCGTCGGCGGAGAACACGCCGTCGGGCTCCCTCGTCCTCGACCAGTTCGGCCGCAACCTCACGCAGGCCGCGCGCGAGTCCAAGCTCGACCCCGTCATCGGGCGCGAGAAGGAGATCGAGCGCGTCATGCAGGTCCTGTCGCGCCGGACCAAGAACAACCCCGTCCTCATCGGCGAGCCCGGTGTCGGCAAGACCGCCGTCGTCGAGGGCCTCTCGCAGGCCATCGTCCGCGGCGAGGTGCCGGAGACGCTCAAGGACAAGCAGCTGTACACCCTCGACCTCGGTGCGCTCGTGGCCGGCAGCCGCTACCGCGGCGACTTCGAGGAGCGGCTGAAGAAGGTCCTCAAGGAGATCCGCACCCGCGGCGACATCATCCTGTTCATCGACGAGATCCACACCCTCGTCGGGGCGGGTGCCGCCGAGGGCGCCATCGACGCCGCGAGCATCCTCAAGCCGATGCTGGCCCGCGGCGAGCTGCAGACGATCGGCGCCACCACGCTCGACGAGTACCGCAAGCACGTCGAGAAGGACCCGGCCCTGGAGCGCCGCTTCCAGCCGATCCAGGTCGCCGAGCCGTCGCTCGCGCACGCCATCGAGATCCTCAAGGGCCTGCGCGACCGCTACGAGGCGCACCACCGGGTCTCCATCACCGACGCCGCGCTCGTCGCGGCGGCGAACCTCGCCGACCGGTACATCAACGACCGCTACCTGCCGGACAAGGCGATCGACCTCATCGACGAGGCGGGCGCGCGACTGCGCATCCGCCGGATGACGGCGCCGCCGGACCTGCGGGAGTTCGACGAGCGCATCGCCCAGGTGCGGCGCGAGAAGGAGTCCGCGATCGACTCGCAGGACTTCGAGAAGGCCGCGTCCCTGCGCGACGACGAGAAGCGCCTGCTCGGGCAGAAGGCCGAACGCGAGAAGCAGTGGAAGTCCGGCGACATGGACGTGGTCGCGGAGGTCGACGAGGAGCTGATCGCCGAGGTCCTCGCCATCGCCACGGGCATCCCGGTCTTCAAGCTGACGGAGGAGGAGTCCCAGCGGCTGCTCCGCATGGAGGACGAGCTGCACAAGCGCGTCATCGGCCAGAACGAGGCCATCAAGGCCCTGTCGCAGGCCATCCGGCGCACGCGCGCGGGCCTCAAGGACCCCAAGCGCCCCGGCGGCTCGTTCATCTTCGCCGGTCCCACGGGCGTCGGTAAGACCGAGCTCGCCAAGTCGCTCGCGGAGTTCCTCTTCGGTGACGAGGACTCGCTCATCCAGCTCGACATGAGCGAGTTCTCCGAGAAGCACACCGTCTCGCGGCTGTTCGGCTCCCCGCCCGGCTACGTCGGGTACGAGGAGGGCGGCCAGCTCACGGAGAAGGTGCGTCGCAAGCCGTTCTCGGTGGTCCTCTTCGACGAGGTCGAGAAGGCGCACCCGGACATCTTCAACTCGCTGCTGCAGATCCTCGAGGACGGCCGCCTCACCGACTCCCAGGGTCGGATGGTCGACTTCAAGAACACCGTCATCATCATGACGACGAACCTCGGCACCAGGGACATCGCCAAGGGCGTCTCCATGGGCTTCAGCGCCGGCAACGACACGCGCACCGGCTACGAGCGCATGAAGAACAAGGTGATCGACGAGCTCAAGCAGCACTTCCGGCCGGAGTTCCTCAACCGCGTCGACGACACGATCGTCTTCCCCCAGCTCACACAGGAGGAGATCGTCACGATCGTCGACCTCATGATCGCGAAGCTGGACTCGCGCCTGCGCGACAAGGACATGGGCATCGAGCTCACGCCCGCCGCGAAGGCGCTGCTGGCCCAGCGCGGCTACGACCCCGTCCTCGGGGCACGCCCGCTGCGCCGCACCATCCAGCGCGACATCGAGGACGCCCTGTCCGAGAAGATCCTGTTCTCGGAGCTGACGTCGGGCCAGCTCGTGCTGGTGGACGTCGACGGCGAGGGCGAGCTCGCGCACTTCACCTTCGCGGGCACGGAGCGCCGTGTCCCGGAGTCGCCCGAGCTCGAGGGCGCGGGCGCCGGCGGGTCCCCCGCCGGTGAGGACGGCGCGGGGGCGGCAGCCTCCTGACGAGCACCGCGCACCACCACGGAGCCCGGCCTCCCCTTCGGGGGACGGTCGGGCTCCGTGCTGCCCGGCCGGCGGACGTCCCCCGCATCGCCGAGCTGGTCGAGGCCTACGTCGTCGACCGGCGGCTGCTGGCCAAGGACCTCGTGACGCTCTACGAGGACGTCCAGGAGTTCGTCGTCGCCGAGCGCACGGTGCCCGCCCCCGGCGGCGGCGTGCCGAGCGTCGAGGTCGTCGGCTGCGGCGCGCTGCACGTCATGTGGTCCGACCTCGCCGAGGTGCGCACGGTCGCCGTGGACGAGCGGCTGCGTGGTCACGGCGTCGGCCGCGCGCTCGTGGCGGAGCTGCTCGGTCGCGCCCGCCACCTCGGGGTGGCGCGCGTGTTCTGCCTGACCTTCGAGCGCGACTTCTTCGCCACGTTCGGCTTCCGCGAGATCGAGGCCGCGCCCATCACGCCCGAGGTCTACGCCGAGCTGCTGCGCAGCCACGACGAGGGGGTCGCGGAGTTCCTAGACCTCGCGCGCGTCAAGCCCAACACCCTCGGCAACTCCCGGATGCTCGTCGACCTCTGAGCCGCCGCACGCCGCCCAGGTCGACAGGAACGTCGACGTACGCCGTGTAGGTCGACAGGACTGCAGGCTTACGCCGTGCCGGTCGACAGGACTGCAGGCGTGCGCCGTGTAGGTCGACAGGACTGCAGGCGTACGCCGTGTAGGTCGACAGGACTGCAGGCTTACGCCGTGTAGGTCGACAGGACTGCAGGCGTGCGCCGTGTAGGTCGACAGGACTGCAGACGTGCGCCGTGTAGGTCGACAGGACTGCAGACGTACGCCGTGTAGGTCGACAGGACTGCAGGCGTACGCCGTGTAGGTCGACAGGACTGCAGACGTACGCCGTGTCAGAGCGGCAGTCGCACGCCCGTCGCGGTGCGCTCGGCGAGACCGTCGGCCACGAGGCCGGCGAGGCAGCGGCGGGCCTGCTCCGGCTGCTCGCACACGGCGAGCAGCGCGTCGTCGCCGACCAGGTCGGCGTCGCGGAGCAGCGCCATCATGCGACCGCGCACCTGGCGGTCGGTGCCGTGCCACGCCTGCCGGCGCGTGGTGCGTGCACGAGCCGGCGGGGGGTCGGCGGCCCACCGGCACCGCGACCGCAGGGGACACCGGTCGCAGCCCGGCGTACCGGCCGTGCACACGAGCGCGCCGAGCTCCATGACGGCGGCGTTCCAGGCCGCCGCACGCGCGGCCGGCTGCGGCAGCGCGTGCTGCGCCCGGGCCCGCTCCCCGACGGTCGGTGCGGCCGAGGTGGGGTCGGTGCCGTCGTGGACGCGCGCCAGGACGCGGCGCACGTTGACGTCGAGGACGACCGCCCGGCGTCCGAAGGCGAAGGTCGCGACCGCCCCCGCGGTGTACGGGCCGACCCCGGGCAGGGCGAGCAGCCCCTCGTACTCACCGGGCAGCGCACCGCCGTGCCGGTCCCGTACCGCGACCGCGGTCTCGTGCAGGCGCAGCGCCCGGCGGGGGTAGCCGAGCCGGCCCCACATGCGGACCGCCTCACCGGGCGAGTCGTCGGCGAGCGCGGTGGCGGTGGGCCAGCGCTCGAGCCACGCCGCCCAGACCGGGACGACCCGGGCCACGGGCGTCTGGTGGCTCATGACCTCGCAGACGAGCACCGCCCACGGGTCGGTGCCGGGCGCCCGCCACGGCAGGTCGCGGCCGTGGCCGGCGAACCAGGCGAGGACGGCGTCGACGGCGGTGTCGTCGAGGAGCCCGGGCGGTGCGCTCAGACGTACCGCTCGAGGATGCTCGTCTCGGCCAGGCGCGACAGCCCCTCACGCACGCCGCGGGCCCGCGACAGCGTGAGCCCGTCGACCTGCTGCAGGTCCTCCACGCCCGCGGCGAGCAGCTTCTGCAGGCTGCCGAAGCGGTCGACGAGGCGCCGCACGACGACGTCGGGCAGACGCGGCAGCCGGCGCAGCATGCGGTAGCCGCGCGGGCTCACGGTGGCGTCGAGACCGCCGTCGGAGCCGGTGGGTGCGACGTGCGCCGCCACGGCGTCGAGGGAGAGCAGCTCGGCCGAGCCGAGGCCCGCGAGGCCCGCGAGCGCGACCTCGGCCTCCGCGGCCGACCCGTCCGGGCCGACGTAGTCGTGGACGACGCTCGACAGCTCGGTCTCGAAGCCCGCGATGAGCTCGTCCATCTGCAGCTCGACGAGCCGGCCGTCGGTGCCCAGCTCGACGACGTAGCCCCGGACCTCCTCGGAGATGCGGCGGACCATCTCGGCGCGCTGCAGCACGGTGGCGACGTCGCGCACCGTCACGAGGTCCTCGATCTCGAGCGCGGAAAGGTTGCCGGTCACCTCGTCGAGGCGGGAGGCGTACCGCTCGAGCGTGGCGAGCGCCTGGTTCGCGCGGGCGAGGATCGCGCCGGAGTCCTCGAGAACGTGCCGGCGCCCGTCGAGGTAGACCGCGATGAGGCTCATCGACTGCGACACCGAGATGACGGGGAAGCCGCACTGGCGCGACGCCTTGTCGGCGGTGCGGTGCCGGGTGCCGGACTCGGGGGTGGAGATGCGCGGGTCGGGTACGAGCTGGACCCCGGCACGCACGATCGTGCCCGCACCGCGACCGGCGGTGTCGACGACGATCGCGCCGTCCATCTTCGCGAGCTCACGCAGCCGGGTCGCGGAGAAGTCGACGTCGAGCACGAAGCCGCCCGTGCACATCGTGGCGACCGTCTCGTCGAAGCCGAGGACGATGAGCGCGCCGGTCCGCCCGCGCAGGATGCGCTCGAGGCCGTCGCGCAGCTGCGTGCCGGGAGCCACGGTGGCGAGGACCTGCCGGAGGCGGTCGTCGACGCTCTCCATCCGGTGGTGCTCCTCCCGACCTGCCCGCGCCTGACGACGACGGGCACACCCATCCAGGGCCGCAGTCTAGGCCCGCTCCTCCGGACCCCGCGCCAGCTTCTCCAGCGACGAGAGCGCCGGCCCGAGGTGCGACAGCTCGCGCAGCGACACCCCGCTCGGCACGGAGCCCACCCGGGCGGACGTGCCGGACGGCACGAGGATGCGGCGGTAGCCGAGGCGCACCGCCTCCTGCACCCGCTGGGCGACCATGGCGACGGGCCGGATGTCGCCGGACAGCGCCACCTCGCCGACGGCGATGACGTCGTCCGGCAGCGGCGCCTCCCACACGGCGGAGGCGAGGGCGAGCACGACGGCGAGGTCGGTCCCCGGCTCGCCCAGCCGGGCGCCGCCCACGGTGGCGACGAAGACGTCCTTGTCCGCGAGCCGACGCCCCATCGCGCGCTCGGTGACCGCGACGAGCATGGCCGTGCGCGACGCGTCGAGGCCGGTGACCCCGCGTCGCGGGTTGGGCGAGGCGGCCTTCGCCACGAGCGCCTGGACCTCGGCGAGCAGCGCGCGGCGACCCTCGACCGCCACCGCGACGCACGTGCCGGGCACCGGGTGCTCCCGCGTGCCGCGGAACAGCTCCGACGGGTCGTGGACCTCGCGCAGCCCGCCGTCGGTCTGCTCGAAGCACGCCACCTCGTCGGCGGGGCCGAAGCGGTTCTTGGTCGCGCGCAGCAGCCGCAGGCTCGTGTGCCGGTCGCCCTCGAAGGTGAGGACCGTGTCGACGAGGTGCTCCAGCGAGCGCGGACCGGCGACCGAGGACTCCTTGGTCGACTGCCCGACGAGCAGCAGCGGCACCCGGCGCGACTTCGCCATGCGGGTGAGGACCTGCGTGACGTGCTGCACCTGGCTCGTGCCGCCGGCCCGCCCGTCGACGTCGGGGTCGGAGACGGTCTGCACGGAGTCGACGACGACGAGGTCCGGCTCGTGCTGCTCGACGTGGGCGAGGAGGGCGTGCAGGTCCTGCTCGTCGGCGACGAGGAGGCCGTGCGCGTCGGCTCCCGTGCGGCGCGCGCGCACCGCGACCTGCTCCGCGGACTCCTCGCCGGTGACGTACAGGACCGTCCGCGGGTCCTCACCGGTGGGCACCCCGGCGAGCCGTCGCCGACCGGGCGACGGAGCCGCGAGCGCGAGCGCGGCGGCGCGCGCCGCGGCGGCGGCGCCGCCGACGGCGCAGCGGTGGGCGACCTCGAGGAGCAGGGTCGACTTGCCCACGCCCGGCTCGCCCGCGAGCAGCACGACCTGCCCGGGCACGAGCCCGCCTCCCACCACGCGGTCGAACTCGCCGAGGCCGGTCGGGTCCCGGCGGGTGCGGGTCTCGTCGACGTCGGCCACGCGCTGCGCGGGCCGGCTCAGCGCACGGGCGGCGCCGCCGGCGCCGGTCGCCCCCGCCGGCGCGAGCAGGCCCGCCGGCACCTCCTCGACGGTGCCCCAGCCCTGGCACTGCGAGCAGCGCCCGGCCCAGCGGGGGTGCTCCGCGCCGCACGCGGTGCACGCGTAGGTCGGTCGTCGCGCGCGGGAGGTGGCCACACCCCGGACGCTACGGCCCGGCGGCGACAGAACCGCCGCGCCGCGTCATCGGCGCCGGCCGGACGGGCTCAGACCGCGAGCAGCGTCGCGGTGAGGATGACCCCGCCGGAGACGATGGACACCGCGGGCACCAGCGCGAACACGAGGACCGCCTGCAGCCGCAGGTGCCGCCACAGCAGCAGGCCGGCGCCGACGAAGATCGCGACGCCGAGCATGGTGACGGCGAAGGCGATGCCGACCTGGCTCGCGGCGGGGTCGTCGCTCTGCGGCGGCACGATGAGGAACGGGATGACCGTGGCGACGAGGACGCCGACGACCCACAGGAGGAAGAGCAGCACCGACACCCCGTCCGGGTGCGGCCAGCGCGTCGCCCGCCGCCCGGGCGGGCCGTCCGCGCGGGAGTACACCGCGGTCGACGACGCGGTCCCCGGCGCCGCGCCCGTCCGCTGCTCGGCCGTCCGGCTCGCGCTCCTCGTGCTGTCGGTCATGCCCTCAGGGTGCTGCGCGCGCGCCGGGCGCACCACCCGACACGCGTGTCGCGGGGTGCACGACGTGCAGCGGCAGCAGCACGGGCCCGGGCCCGCTCGGCGCGAGCTCCTCGCAGCGCGCCGCGAGGACCGCGTACACGGGCTCGCCGACCAGGGCGACGAGCTCGTCGCGCAGGGACCGCCACAGCGGCTCCGCGCCGACGTGCGCCGCGGGGGAGGCGGTGCAGTACCAGTCGAAGTCGGCGCCGCCGGCGCCCCAGCCCTCGCGCGTGTACTCCGTGACGGTCACCTCCAGGTACGTCGAGCCGTCGGGGCGCGAGGGCTCGGCGTACGTCCGGCGCAGCGGCAGCTGCCAGCACACGTCCGGCTTGGTGTCGAGGTGCGGGCGGCCCTCCGCGAGCGCGAGGGCGTGCAGCGCGCAGCCGTACCCGCCGGTGAAGCCGCGCGGGTTGTGGAACACGCATGCGCCGCCGACCCGGGCGGTGCGGCGGTCGCCGTCCTCGTCGGCCACCGCCCACTCGCCCCCCGCGCCGTGGCGGGGGTGCCCGGCGTTCGCCCACGTCGTCGCGTCGAGCCGCCCGACCGCGAGGGCGACGCGCTCCTCGTCGGCCGCCTCGCTGAACCAGGCGCCGTGCGTGCAGCAGCCGGCGTCCGGTGCGGCCGCGTCGATCCCGCGGCAGCCGGTGCCGAAGACGCACGTCCACGACGACGTGAGCCACGTGAGGTCGAAGCGGTACAGCGTGTCGAACGGACCCCCCTCGACGGCGTCGGCGAGGCCGTCGGCGGTCCCTTCGAGCGCGTCGGGGACCGGGTCCTCGCCGTGCGCCGCCACCTCGAGCCAGAGCCGGTTGACGGGTCCGGGCACCTCCGCGGCGCCAGGCCCCTCGGGCGCCCGTGCGCCCGCGCCGCCGTCCCGTAGTCGTCCCACCGCCCGAGGCTACGTCCGTCCGGGTCGGGGGTGGCACGAGCGGGCGCGGGCGCGCCCGGAGCGACGTAGGCTCGGACGCCGTGACGGCTGCATCGAGGGACCCGGGCGGCTCGGGCGGCCGGCTGCCGCTCGTGGGCCTCGCCACGTCGTCGGTGTACCCCGACGGCGCGGAGGTCGCCTTCCGCGCCGCCGCGGAGCTCGGCTACGACGGCGTCGAGGTCATGGTGTGGTCGGACCCCGTCAGCCGCGACGCGGACGCGCTGCGGCGGCTGTCGGCGACCTACGACGTCCCGATCCTCAGCATCCACGCCCCGACGCTGCTGCTCACCCAGGGCGTGTGGGGACGCGACAACTGGGCGAGGCTCGTGCGGACCGCGGAGCACGCGGAGGCGCTCGGCGCCGACGTCGTCGTCGTGCACCCGCCGTTCCGCTGGCAGCGCACGTACGGCCGGGCCTTCGAGGAGGGCATCGCCGCGCTCGGCGAGGAGCACCACTGCACCTTCGCGGTCGAGAACATGTTCCCGTGGCGCGTCGGCGGGCGCGACGTCCGCGCGTACGCCCCGGGCTGGGACCTGCTCGACCACGACTACAGCCACTGCACGCTCGACTTCTCCCACGCGGCCACCGCGCGCCAGGACGCGCTGCAGCTGCTGGAGGACCTCGGCGACCGGGTCGTGCACGTGCACCTCGCCGACGGGTCCGGGTCGCTCAAGGACGAGCACCTCGTCCCGGGCGACGGGAACCAGCCGGTCGCGGAGGTGCTGGAGAAGCTGGCGGCGGGCGGCTGGGCGGGGCACGTCGTCGCCGAGATCAACACGCGCCGCGACCGCGACCACCGCGACGTCGCGCTGCAGCGCACGCTCGACTTCGCCCGGCAGCACCTCGGGGTCGCGCCCGCGGACGGGCGTTAGCCTGCGGCTGTGACTGCCACCACCCCCTCCGCCTGCGCGTCGGGCCGGGCCCGGTGATCGCCGAGGCCCAGCGCGCGGTGCTCCTGGCCGCCTCGCGGAACGACCGCCTGCGCGGGCTCGTCGAGCGCGCGCCGGTGACCCGCGACCTCGTGCACCGCTTCGTCGCGGGCACCGGTGACGACGAGGCCCTCACCGCGACCGCGGACCTGCGCGGGCAGGGTCTGCTCGTGACGCTCGACCGGCTGGGCGAGGACGTGCGCGACGAGGCGGACGCCGCCCGCACGCGCGACGCGTACGTGGGCCTGCTCGGGCGGCTGTCGGCCCTCGGGCTCAGCGACGACGGCGACGTCGAGGTGTCGGTCAAGCTGTCGGCCCTCGGGCAGGCGCTCGGCAGCGGCGGGGAGCAGGTGGCGCTGGAGAACGCCCGGACGATCTGCGAGGCGGCGGCCCTCGCCGGCACGACCGTCACCCTCGACATGGAGGACCACTCGACCGTCGACTCGACGCTGCGGGTGCTCGAGCGGCTGCGCGAGGAGTGGCCGTGGGTGGGCGCGGTGCTGCAGGCGCAGCTGCGCCGCACCGAGGCCGACTGCCGCGACCTCGCAGGCACGGGCTCGCGGGTCCGGCTCTGCAAGGGCGCGTACGCGCCGCCGGACGCGGTCGCCTTCCCCGACCCGCACGGCACCGACCGCTCGTACGTGCGCTGCGCGAAGGTCCTGCTCGCGGGCGACGGCTACCCGATGCTGGCGACCCACGACCCCGTCCTGCTCGACATCGCCGAGGCGGTCGCCCTCGACGTCGGCCGGGCCGACGACGCGTGGGAGGTGCAGATGCTGCTCGGCGTGCGCGCGCAGGAGCAGGCCCGGCTGGCGGGGCTCGGACGCCGGGTCCGCACCTACGTCCCCTACGGCGACGACTGGTACGCCTACCTCGTCCGGCGGCTCGCGGAGCGTCCCGCCAACCTCGCCCTGCTCCTGCGCTCCCTGACGACGACGCGGTGAGCGCCGTGACGGGTTCCCGGGCGCCGCAGCGCGCCGACGTCGTCGCCGTCCTCGGCGCGGGCGTCATGGGGGAGACGCTGCTGTCCGGGCTGCTGCGCGCCGGCCGCCCGGCGGACGCGCTGCGCATCACCGAGCGGCGCCCCGAGCGGGCGCAGGAGCTGTCCGAGCGCTACGGCGTCCGCGTCGTCGACAACGCGACGGCCGTGCGGGAGGCGGGGACGGCCGTCCTCGTCGTCAAGCCCCAGGACGTGCCCGCTCTCCTCGCCGAGGTCGCCGCCGACCTCGCCCCGGACAGCCTCGTGGTGTCGCTGGCCGCAGGGGTCACGACCGCCGCGATCGAGCAGGCGGTCCTCGCCGCGGGCGGCCCGCACGTCCCCGTCGTCCGCGTCATGCCGAACACCCCGGCGCTGGTCGACGAGGGGATGAGCGCGCTCGCCGCCGGGACCGGCTCGGGGCCGGAGCACCTCGACGCGGCCGAGTCGCTGCTCGGTGCCGTCGGCAAGGTCGTGCGGGTGCCGGAGCACCACATGGACGCCGTCACCGCGGTGTCCGGCTCGGGACCCGCCTACGTGTTCTACGTGGTCGAGGCGATGATCGAGGCGGGGGTGCTGCTGGGTCTCTCGCGCGACGTCGCCACGACGCTCGTCGTGCAGACGGTCGTCGGCGCTGGGCGCATGGTCGCCGAGACCGGCCAGCACCCGACGGTCCTGCGGGAGCAGGTGAGCTCGCCCGCCGGCACGACGATGGCCGCGGTGCGGGTGCTCGACGACCACCGCGTGCGTGCGGCCTTCGTGACCGCGATGGAGGCCGCGCGGGACCGCTCGGCGGAACTCGGCCGCATCGCGGGCAGTTGACCCGGGGACGGGTCCGGACGACGACGGGTGCAGGAGGAGCGCAGGTGGGCTGGGTGTCGCGGCTGTTCGGCCGGAGCGGCGGGAGCCGGGGCGGCGGCCGCGGCGCGGGCTCGTCGGGCGACCAGGGGGTGCGGCACCTCCGTGACTTCGCCGAGTCCCGGCGCGGGGTGGAGTTCTACCTCGAGCCGGAGACCGCCGACTTCACCACGACGGTCGTCGCCGTCGCGCACGACGGCGAGTGGACGCGCCGTCCGGTGCGCTCCCCCCGGGTCGCGGGGGACCTCGCGCGCTCGCTCGCGCTGCCGCTGTACGAGGCCAAGGTGACGGGCTACCCGAAGCGCATGAAGGAGTGGAGCCGCAACCACCCCGAGCGGCGGCTCGGCCCGCGCTGACCCGGGACGCCACCCCGGCGGTGCGCGGCCCCGTGTCCCTGCGGGTCGCGGACGTCCCGCCCGCCCCCCGGTCGCCGGTCCCCTCCCGAGCCCCCGGGTGGGGGTCCGCGCGCTCGCGACGAGCGCTGGGTGCGGGGCCGCGACACGCCGGGGGGCACCTCGGGGAGCCAGCGTTCGTCGTCGCCCGACGGGTGCTGGGTGCCGAGGGCGACACGCCGGGCGTCGGAGACGCGGAGCCAGCCCTCGTCGCGAGCGCCCGCGACCGCGTCGCCCTCACCCGACGAGCGGGTGCGCCTCCGGGCGCCGGTAGAGCCGGGCGTGCTCGCGCAGCGCGAGGGCGGCGACGGCGGTGGTCGGGCCGACGCGCCCGATGAACATGCACACCATGAGCACGACGTCCCCGCCGCGGGGCAGGTCGGCGGTGATGCCGGTCGACAGCCCGACCGTCGCGAAGGCGGACACCACCTCGAACAGGGCCGTCGCCAGCCGGGCGTCGCTCACGTGCAGCAGCCAGATGGTCGCGGTCGCGATCACGGCGCCGGAGGTGCCGATGACCGCGAGCGCCTGCCGGATGACGGCCCCGGACAGCCGGTGCCCGAACACCTCCGCGTCGGGGTCGCCGCGCCCCTCGGCGACGATGGCGGCGACGAGCACCATGACGGTGCCCACCTTGATGCCGCCGGCGGTGCCGCCCGAGCCACCGCCGACGAACATGAGAAGGACCGTGAGGAGCAGCGAGGCGTCGCTCACCTGGCCGTAGTCGACGGTGTTGAAGCCCGCGGTGCGCGCGGTCACCGACATGAAGACGGCGAGCCACACCTTGTCCGCCCCGGCGACGCCCGCGAGGGTCTCCGGGTTGTCCCACTCCAGGACGAGGTAGAGCAGGGCACCGCCGACGAGCAGGACCGCGGTCCCCAGCAGCACGAGCCGGGTGCTCACCGCCCACGGCAGCCCCGTGCGTCGCAGGACCTCGAAGAGCACCGGGAAACCGATGCCGCCGAGGACGACGGCGAGCATGACCGGGACCGTCACCCACTCGTCCGTGGCGTAGGGGACGAGGCTGACGTTGCCCTCCGGCAGGGCGAAGCCGGCGTTGTTGAACGCCGAGACCGCGTGGAAGACGCCGTACCACGTCGCCTGGCCGGGGCTCATGCCGTAGCCGAGCGCGAAGCGCAGCGTGAGGGCGAGGGCGACGAGAGCCTCGACGACGAGCGTCACGCGGACGATGCCGGCGAGCACCGAGCGCGCCTCGGCCGGGGCGCTGCGCGTCGCGACGCCCGTCGCGAGACGGCTGCGCAGTCCGAGCCGGCGTCGCACGAGCAGGGCGAGCAGAGTGGCGAGGGTCGAGATGCCGAACCCGCCGACCTGGATGAGCACGAGGATCATCAGCTGCCCGGCGCCGGACCAGTACGTGCCGGTGTCGACGAGCACCAGACCGGTCACGCACACCGCCGAGACCGCCGTGAAGGCGGCGACGACGAGAGAGGTGCCGTCCGTCGTCGCGCCCTGCGCGACCGCGACGGGCGTGAGGAGCGCCAGGGTGCCGACGACGACCGCGGCGGCGAAACCGATCGGGATGAGCCGGGCGGGGTGCAGCAGGGTACGGAGCCGCCGGCGCCGGGCCACGGCCCCGCGCCTGCCCCCTCGGAGCGTCGGCACGAGCGGGAACGGTACGCCCTCGCGGCAGCCCCGCCGCGCCGAGGGCCCGACCCGGTGGTCCGCCCGGTGTGGTCCGCCTCAGCCGATGAGCGGGCGCGCCTCGGGCAGCCGGAACAGCCGCTGGCGCTGCTTGGTCGCCACGGCGGCGGCGACGGCGACCGGACCGACCCGGCCCACGAACATGCACCCGATGACGAACCAGCGCGCCGCGTCCGGCAGGTCGTCGGTGACGCCGGTCGACAGCCCCACCACCGCCGTGGCCGAGACCGCCTCGAAGATCGTGTCGCTGAGCTCGAGGTCGGTGAGCTGCAGCAGCACGACGATCGCGACGCCGGTCAGGACGATGGAGAAGCCGAGCACCGCGAGCGCCTGCCGGACCGTCGCGGTGGCGATGCGCCGCCCGAAGGCGTGGACGTCGGTGTCGCCGCGCGCCTCCGCGTAGACGGCGAGCGCGAGGACCGCGAGCGTGCCGACCTTGATCCCGCCGCTCGTGCCGGCGCTGCCCGCGCCCACGAACATGAGCGCGTCGGTGACGAAGCGGGCCGCCTCGCCCATGCCCGCGTAGTCGATGGTGGCGAAGCCGCTCGAGCGCGGCGTGACGGCCATGAAGGCGACGGCCAGCAGCTTGGTCGGCAGCGCCATGTCCGCGATGGTCTCCTCGTTGCCCCACTCGAGGGCCCCGAGGGCGAGGGCCGCACCGACGACGAGGACCGCGGAGGTGACGAGGACGAGCTGGGTGTGCAGCGACCACGCCGCGGGACGGCGGAAGCGGGCGAGCTCCACGAGCACGGGGAACCCGAGCCCGCCCAGCACGACCGCCGTCATGACCGGGACGGTGACCCACGGGTCCCCGACGAACTGCACGAGGCTGTCGCTGAACAGCGCGAAGCCGGCGTTGTTGAAGGCCGAGACGCCGTGGAACACCCCGAGCCACAGCGCGCGGGCGACGGGCTCGTCGTAGGCGACGAGGAAGCGCACCGCCAGCACCACGGAGACGACCCCCTCGATGAGGGCCGTCGTCAGCAGGAGCCGGGGCAGGATGGAGCGGATCTCCCCGAGGTCGAAGCCCTTCGTCTCCTGCCGGGCGGCGAGCATGCTCGACAGCCCGAACCGTCGCAGCACGGCGAGGCCGACGAGGGAGCCGAGCGTGGCGATGCCGAGGCCGCCGACCTGGAACAGCACGAGGATGACGGCCTCGCCGAAGGTCGACCAGTACGAGGGCGTGTCAACGACGACGAGACCCGTGACGCACGCCGCGCTCGTCGCCGTGAACACCGCGACGACCGTCGGCGGGATGCCGGGCGGCCCGCTCCCGCCCTCCCCGGCGTCCTGGACGGCGAAGGGCGTGTGCAGCAGCAGCGCCCCCAGCACGATGACCGCCGCGAGCCCGAGCGGGATGATCCGGACCGGCGACAGGAACGACTCGAGCCCCGCGCGGCGGGCGAGGGTCGACACGCGACCGCTCGTGCTGCGACGCAGCACGCCGCGCGCCGGGCGCGGCGGACCGCCGCCGCGGATGGCGTCCGCCAGCTCGTGCTCCTGGGCCGCGCCCGGCTCGCGCGGGCCGGGCCCCTCCTGCGTCACGGACGCGCCGCGAAGGCCTCGATCTGCTCCACGTGCCCCGAGACGATGAGGGTGTCGTCCGGGTGGACCTTCGTGCTCGGGATCGCGTACGTGAAGTCCTCGCCGGGCCGCTTGACCCCGACGACGGTGATGCCGTACTTCGAGCGCACCCCGGCCTCGTCGAGGGTGAAGTTGTGCGTCTCCCGGGGCGGCGCCATCTTGACGATGGCGAAGCCGTCGTCGAACTCGATGTAGTCGAGCAGCTTGCCGGTCACGAGGTGAGCCGTCCGCTCGCCCATCGTCGCCTCGGGGAACACGACCGTCACGCGGCTGCCCGTGCGACGCGGGACGCCGCGCTGGCGGGCCTCGCGCGAGCGCCGGGCGATCTCGTCGAGGTTGTCCGTGGTGCCGTCGACCCGCTCGACCTCGCCCTCGGTGGCGAGGCGCTCGAGGATCGTGCCGTGGGCCTGCGAGATCGCCTTGGCCCAGATCTGGTCGACCTTGAGGTCGACGAGGTTGAGCGTGGACAGCACGCTCGCCTCGATCGAGGTCCCGATGCCGACGACGGCGATGGGGAACTGGCCGGCACCGATCTGCTTGAGCGCCTCCAGGTTGGTGGCGTCCGCCTCGACGACGTGCGTGAGCCGGCCCGACCACTCCTGCACGAGCTCGGGGTTGCGCTCGACCGCGAGCACCTCGTGGCCCAGCCGGTGCAGGGCGTCCGCGGCGGCGGCGCCGAAGCGCCCGAGCCCGACGACGAGCACCGCGTCGGAGTGCAGCTTGCCGCCCATCAGCGGACCCCCCGTCGCCGGTCGGGTCGCTGCGACGGTGCGGCCACGAAGGTCAGTCCCACGGGCGCACAGGCTACGCCGGGCTCACCCCGCCGCGAGGTCGACCGGGCCGCCGCGCTCGTCGAGGAAGCGCTGGAGCGTCGTCAGCTCCGCCGTCTGCCCCGCGACCATGCCCTCCGCGAGGCGCCGGACCTGCGGCTCCTCGGCCCGCTCCGCGGCCTCCTCGGCCATCGCGATGCCGCCGAGGTGGTGCTCGATCATGAGCTGGGCCCAGATGCGCTCCGCCTCGACGCCGTCGGCGTCGGCGAGGGCCTGCATCTCGTCGCTGCTCGCCATGCCCATCGCGAGCATCGGGTTGCCGCCGCCCTCGCCGCCCTCGCCGTCGTCCTCGCTGTGCCCGGCCATGTCCATGCCGCTCATCGACCCCGAGAACGGCTCGTCGCCCATCCACGCCATGACCGGCACGGTCGAGGCGGGGGCCAGGCCCCACGTCGTGAGCCAGCCGAGCATCTGGCCCTGCTGGTTCTGCTGGGTGAGGACGATGTCGAGCGCGACCTGGCGCAGGTCGTCGGCGTCGGAGCGGTCGCGCACCAGGACGGACATCTCGACGGCCTGCCCGTGGTGCACGGACATGTCGCGCGCGAACCCCGCCTCGACGGAGTCCTCGGCCGGGGCCGCCGCGGCAGCCGGCCCGGCGAGCGCGACCCCGCCGAGCAGGCCCACCACCACGAGAAGGGCCGCGCCCACGACCGCGAGCGCCGTGGCGGCCGGACGGGCGAGGAGCCGTCCTCCGCCGCCGGCGGCCCGGTCGGTGCTCAGGCCATCCTCCCGCCGCTGCAGGCCGCGCCGAGCTCGGGCGTGAGCTCCTCGTTCTGCATGTACTTCGCGATGAAGACCTCGAGGCGCTCGTCCTCGGCGCTGTCGAGCGCGAGCTGACGCTGCCAGGAGCTGGCCACGACGGGGCTCGGCAGCTCCGCGCCGTCCGCCCACGGGGACACGAGGAGGAACGCGTTGCGCTCCGCGAGGTCCTCCAGGACCGCGACCTGCTCGGCGGGCAGCTCCGGGTCGTAGGTGACCCACACGGCACCGTGCTCGAGGGAGTGCACGCCGGGCTCGGTCGTGATCGGCGTGTCGTAGAAGCCGCACGTCTGCCAGTCGGGCGTGTGGTCGCCGCCGACCGGCGGGGTCACCGCGTACTCGACCGGGGTCTGCACGTGGTTGCGGTCCTGCTCGTCGAACTCCTCGACGCCGTCGATGTCCTCGGCGGCCGCACGCTCGACCGCGCTGCGCTCGCCCTGGGACTGCACGATGACGCCGACGACGACCCCGATGAGCAGCAGCGACACCAGGGCGGCGACACCGACCACGAGCAGCGAGCGACGCCGCTCGGAGCTGCGCTGTGCGGCCTGCATCTTGGCCAGGCGGGCCTGCCGGTCGTCGGAGGTGGCTCTGGGCACCGGTGCTCCTCGTGGTGGGCCGCCGGACGGACGGCGTCGGGGCGGTCGTGGGACGGGTCTCGCGGGGCCCGGGTGGGCGACCCGCCGTACACCATGGTGCACCGTCCTGTGAGCAACCTGGGACACCGCCCGGCCCGCGGCCGCGGTGGCGGGCGGTCGGTCGGCCTACGGCCACGACGGGCGGGGCTAGCGTGTCGCCATGTCGTCGCGACCTCCCCGCCGCACGCGCGTGGTCTGGGACGACGACTTCGTCCGCTACGACTTCGGTCCCGGGCACCCGCTCGCCCCGGTGCGGATCGCCCTCACGGCCCTGCTCTGCCGCGACCTCGGGCTGCTGGAGCACGTGGAGGTGGTCGACGCCCCCGTCGCCACCGACGAGCTGCTGCGGACCGTGCACACCCACGGCCTCGTGGCGGCCGTGCGCGCGGCGTCGGCCGACCCCCGCGCCGTGGTCGGTCACGGCATCGGGACGACGGACACGCCCGCCTTCGCCGGCATGCACGACAGCGCCGCCCGGGTGTTCGCGGGGTCGGTCGGGCTCGCGCGCGCCCTGCTCGCCGGGGAGGTCGACCACGGCGTCAACTTCGCCGGCGGCCTGCACCACGCCTCCGCCGACGCCGCGTCCGGCTTCTGCGTCTACAACGACTGCGCGGGCGCGATCCAGGCGCTGCTGGACGGCGGCGTGGAGCGGGTCGTCTACGTCGACACCGACGTGCACCACGGCGACGGCACCGAGTCGGTGTTCTGGGACGACCCCCGCGTCACGACGGTGTCCGTCCACGAGTCCGGCCGGACCCTGTTCCCGGGCACCGGGTACCCCACCGACGTCGGCGGACCGGGCGCCGAGGGCACCGCGGTCAACGTCGCGCTGCCGGCCGGCACGGGCGACGCGGGCTGGCTGCGGGCGATCCACGCCGTCGCGCGGCCCGTCGTGCGGGAGGTGCGGCCGCAGGTGCTCGTCACCCAGCACGGCTGCGACACGCACGTCCTGGACCCGCTCGCGCACCTGCGCGTCTCGGTCGACGGGCAGCGGGCCGCCGCCGCGCTCCTGCACGACCTCGCGCACGAGGTGACCGACGGTCGGTGGCTCGCCTTCGGCGGCGGCGGCTACGAGCTCGTCGACGTCGTGCCCCGGGCCTGGGCGCACCTGGTCGGGGTCGCCGCGCACCGTCCGGTCGAGCCGACGACCCCGGTCCCCGCCGGCTGGCTGGAGCACGTCGAGCAGCTCGTCGGGCAGCCCGGGCCC
Source organism: Aquipuribacter sp. SD81 (assembly GCF_037153975.1). Classification (NCBI taxonomy): domain Bacteria; kingdom Bacillati; phylum Actinomycetota; class Actinomycetes; order Micrococcales; family Intrasporangiaceae; genus Aquipuribacter; species Aquipuribacter sp. SD81. Next base: position 14,000 of record NZ_JBBAYJ010000031.1, on the reverse strand, counting down.
CGTCGCATGACGGACGGGGCCGACCCGACCTTCGACACGTGGGAGTCCGGCTTCGACCCCGCCGACCCGGTCGACCAGGCCGTCATGGCCACGCGGAAGGCCGTCTTCCCGCTCCTCGGCCTCGACCCCTGGTTCGACTGACCCGCACCGCGTCGCCGGCGGAGCCGGCCGGCCCGGCGCCCACCGGCTTCCCACCGGTCCCACCAGCCCCTACCGTGTGATCATCCGCTCCCGCCGCGCGCGAGGACGCCCCGGTCCGCCGGCCGACGGGGCGGTACGACCGGCTACGGAGGGACCATGTCCGACGGCTCCGCCCCACGACCGCTGCGCAGCGCCGCCGGGCGGCCGGCCCCGCTCAGCGAGGTCCAGTTCCTCACGGTGTCCGAGGTCGCCGCCCGCATGCGCGTGTCGAAGATGACGGTGTACCGCCTGGTCCACGGCGGCGAGCTGTCGGCGGTCCGGGTGGGCCGCTCGTTCCGGGTCCCCGTGCACGCCGTCGACGACTACCTGCGCGCGGGTCTGACCGACTCCGCCTGAGAGGTAGCCTGGGGGCCGGACCACGGGCGCACCGCGCCCGGCGCGCGCGGCCCCAGGGTCGGCCCCGCACCCAGCGCCACCGACGACCCGACCCGAACCGGAAGGACCCTCGTGGGCTCTGTCATCAAGAAGCGCCGCAAGCGCATGGCGAAGAAGAAGCACCGCAAGCTGCTGCGCCGCACGCGCCACCAGCGCCGCAACAAGAAGTAGCACCGGCCGGGCATCCCGTGGCCGCGCGAGTCGTCCTCGTCACCGGGGTGTCCAGGTACCTCGGGGGCGAGGTCGCGGCCGCGCTCGCCGCGCACCCGACCCGCCCACGGGTCGTGGGACTCGACGTCGTCCCGCCCCAGGTCGACCTGGGCGGGGCGGCGTTCGTGCGTGCGGACATCCGCAGCCCGGCCGTCGGCCGGCTGCTGCAGGACGAGGGCGTGGACACCGTCGTCCACATGAACGTCATCGCCACCCCGCGCTCCGCGGGTGGCCGGGTGCCGATGAAGGAGATCAACGTCATCGGCACGATGCAGCTGCTCGCGGCCTGCCAGAAGGCGCCGGGGGTGCGGCGGCTCGTCGTGAAGTCGACCTCCGGCGTCTACGGCGCGGGCCCGGCGGACCCGGCGATGTTCACCGAGGAGTCCGTCGCCGCCTCGCCGCCGCGCACGGGCTGGGCGAAGGACTGCCTCGAGGTGGAGGGCTACGTGCGGGGGCTGACCCGGCGCCGCCCCGACGTCGCCGTCACGCTGCTGCGCTTCGCGAGCATCGTCGGCCCCGGGCTGGAGACGCCGCTGTCGCGCGTCTTCTCGCTGCCCGCCGTGCCGACCCTGCTCGGGCACGACGGCCGGCTGCAGTTCGTGCACGAGGAGGACGCGGTCGAGGCGATGGTGCGCGCCACGGTCGGCGGGGACGGCGGGCCCGGCCCCGGCCGTACCGTCACCGGGGCGGTCAACGTCGCCGGCGACGGCGTGGTCACGACGTGCCAGGCCGCGGCGCTCGCGGGGCGTCCCGTCGTCGGCGTTCCGGAGGCGCTCGCGGGGACCGCCGGGCGCTGGCTCACCCGCACCGGGGCGGCCGAGGTGACGGTGGAGGACCTCCGGCTCCTCGGGTACGGCCGCGTCCTCGACACGACGCGCTGCCGCGAGGAGCTCGGGTTCGTGCCTCGGCGCTCCTCCCGCGAGGCCTTCGAGGACTTCTGCCGCTCGCACGGGCTGCGCGGCTACCGACCGGCCGTCGACCTCGTCGCCGAGGAGGTCCGCACGGCCGTGCGCGACACGGTGCGCGCCGGTGCCGGCCGCGGACCGGGGCACGCGTGACGCCCGGGACGCCGCCGGGGGACGGCGGAGCCCGACGGAGCCCGCTCGACCGCGCCGCCGACCGCGCCGCGGCGGAGCGCGCCCGTCGGCGACGCAGCGGCACGCCCCTGCTCGACGACCCCGGGCTCGGGCTGCGCGTGGAGCGCTACGGCGAGGAGGCGGGCCTGGAGGTCGTCGAGCGGCTCGGCGGCCCCCCGCGGCTGACGGTCGTGCGAGACGCGGACCCGACCGACCCGGCGGACCCGGCGGGCCCGGCGGGCCCGGTGGACCCGACGGACCCGGCCGTCGCGAAGGACCCGGCGGACCCGGCGGTCCAGCAGGCCGTCCCCGAGCCCGTGACCTCGCCCGCCGACCCGGTCCCCGACGCACCCCAGGAGCCGGACACGCTCGACCTCACGGGCGTCGGCGAGCTGCTCGTCGACGCCGTCGAGCTCGTCCGGCGCCGGCTCGAGGGCGACTACGCCGTCGACGAGTTCGGCTTCGACCCCGAGCTCACCGAGCGCGTGCTGCTCGCCGTGCTGCGGCCGCTGTACCGGCACTGGTTCCGCGTGGAGGTCCGCGGCGCGCACCACATCCCCGCCGACCGCGGCGCGCTGCTGGTCGGCAACCACTCCGGCACGCTCGCGTGGGACGCCCTCATGACGCAGGTCGCGGTCCACGAGGCCACGGGCGACCGGTTCCTCCGCATGCTCGGCGCGGACCTCGTGTTCGCCACGCCCGTCGTCGGCGACGTCGCCCGCCGGATGGGCGCGACCCTGGCCGCCAGCAGCGACGCCGAGCGCCTCCTCACCGCCGGGCAGCTCGTCGGGGTGTGGCCCGAGGGGTTCAAGGGGGTCGGCAAGCTCTACCGTGACCGCTACCGCCTCCAGCGCTTCGGGCGCGGCGGCTTCGTGTCGGCCGCGATCCGCACCCAGGTGCCGATCGTGCCCGTCAGCATCGTCGGGGCCGAGGAGGTACACCCGATGCTCGCCGACGTGCGCCCGCTCGCGCGGCTGTTCGGCACGCCGTTCTGGCCCGTCACGCCCACGTGGCCGTGGCTGGGCCCGCTCGGCCTCGTGCCGCTGCCGAGCAAGTGGCTCATCGAGTTCGGCGAGCCCGTGCCCACCGACGAGCTCGACCCCGGCGCGGCCGACGACCCGATGGTCGTCTTCGAGATCACCGACCGCGTGCGCGAGGTCGTCCAGCAGACGCTGTACGCCCTGCTCGTGCAGCGGCGCTCGGTCTTCCTGGGCTAGGCGTGGGACTGCTCGACCGCCTCCGCGGCCGCGCCGCCGCGCCCGCCCCCCGGGTGCGGCTGCTGACGCGGCCCGGCTGCCACCTGTGCGAGGAGGCCCGCGTCGTCGTGGAGCGGGAGTGCCGCCGCGCGGGCGCGGTGCTCACCGAGGTGTCGATCCTCGACGACCCGGCCCTGGAGGCGGCGTACTGGGACCGCATCCCCGTCGTCGAGGTCGACGGGCAGGTGGTGGAGGCGCTGCGCGTCGACCCCGACCGGCTGCGCCGCCGGCTGGCGGGCGACCGCCGGCTCACGTGGTGAGCCCGGCGGCCGGCCGGTCCGGGGAGCGCCGTGGGCGTGGGGCGGGTCACACCGGCCCTGACCTGCGGCTCTCCACCGTCGCGACTTTGTGCCTGTCGTCACAAGCACGTAACATGACGGGGTCACCGAGGAGGGACACGTGCCGCTGAAGCGTCTGCGCCTTCCCCGCGCCGACGTCCGCGAGCACCGCCGCAGCGAAGCTGGGGCGGACGCCGGGTCGCCGCCGGTCGCGGGCAGCACCACCGCCCCTGCCGCGGGCGTGCCCGAGGCGACCGTCGGCCGGCTGCCGACGTACCTGCAGGCCCTGCACGGCCTCGCCGACGCCGGCGTCACGACGGTGTCGAGCCAGGAGCTCGCGGAGACCGTCCACGTCTCGGCCGCCATGCTCCGCAAGGACCTGTCGCACCTCGGCTCCTACGGCACGCGCGGCGTCGGCTACGACGTCGCCACGCTCGTGCACGAGATGTCGGGCGTCCTCGGCCTCGAGCACGACTGGCCCGTCGCGATCGTCGGGGTCGGCAACCTCGGTCGCGCGCTCGCCCACTACGGCGGCTTCTCCAGCCGCGGCCTCAGCATCGCCGCGCTCTTCGACGCCGACCCCGCCGTCGTCGGCACCGTCGTCAACGGGCGCACCGTGCACCACGTCGACACCGCCGCCGCGCTCGTGCGCGAGCGCGGCGTGCGCATCGCCGTCGTCGCGACGCCCGCCGCGGCCGCGCAGAGCGCGTGCGACCTCCTCGTCGCCGCCGGGGTCACGAGCATCCTCTGCTTCGCGGGCGGCACGGTCCGCGTGCCCGCGGGCGTGACGGTCCGCGCCGTCGACCTGTCGAGCGAGCTGCAGATCCTCGGCTTCCACGAGCAGCGCAAGCGCAGCGACGTCCTCGACGACGTGCCCGCCGTCGTCCGGCCCGCCGCGCGCCTCGCCGGCCGGGGACCGGACGCCCGCGGCGGCGCCGCGACCGCGCCGACCGGGACGGAGGCGGCCCGGTGACCCTCCTCGTCGTGGGGGCGAGCCACCGCACCGCCCCGCTGCCCCAGCTGGAGCGGCTCGCGGCGGCGACCGCCGACGCGGACGCCGTCACCCGCGCCGCCCTCGCGCAGCCGTACGTCAACGAGGCGATGGTCCTCGCGACGTGCAACCGCGTCGAGGTGTACGTCGACGTCGACCGGTTCCACAACGGCGTCGCGGCCGTGTCCGCCGCGCTGTCGGCCGGCAGCGGCGTCGCGGTGAGCGACATCGTCGAGCACATGTACGCCCACTACGACACGGCCGCGGTGGAGCACACGTTCCAGGTCGTCGCGGGGCTGGACTCCATGGCGGTCGGCGAGGCGCAGGTGCTCGGCCAGGTGCGTGCCGCCTACGCCCGGGCCCGGGCCGAGGGCTGGGCCGGCGGACGCCTCGCCGCCGTCGTCGAGCGCGCGCTGCGCGTCGGCCGGCGCGCCCGCAGCGAGACCGGTCTCGAGCGGCTCGGCAACCGCATGGTCCAGGAGTCGCTCGAGCGCGCCGTAGCCGTGGTCGGCCCGCTCGCGGCCGCCCGCGTCGCCGTCGTCGGCGCCGGCGGCATGGCCGGCCTCGTGGCCGCCACGCTGTCGCGCTCCGGGGCGCGCGGGGTCACCGTGCTCAACCGCTCGCGCGAGCGCGCGGAGCGGCTCGCGGCGGGGGTGGACGGCGTCGTCGCGGACCTGTCGGCCCTGCCGACGGTCCTGCGCGAGGCCGACGTCGTCGTGTCGTGCACCGGGTCCGTGGGCCACGTGGTCGCCGCCGACGCCGTCCGCGCGGCCACGGCCGAGCGGGCCGGGCGCCCCCTCGTGCTCGTCGACCTCGCCCTGCCCCGCGACGTGGAGCCGGCCGGGCCCGGCGGCTTCTCGGCCGGCCCGGGCGCCGCCGAGGTCCACCTCGTCGACCTCGAGGGCCTCGCGCACGCCCTCGCGGGCCAGGGCGACGCGAGCGGAGAGGTCGCCCGTGCGCGCGCCGTCGTGGCCGAGGAGGTCGAGCTGTGGCGCGCGGAGTCGCACGCGGCCCGCGTCACGCCGACCGTCGTCGCGCTGCGCTCCCAGGCCGACGCGGTCGTCGAGGCCGAGCTCGAGCGGCTCCGCGGCCGGCTGGGCGCCCTGGATCCCGAGGTCGCGGCCGAGGTGGAGCGCACCGTGCGCCGTGTCGTCGACAAGGTGCTGCACACCCCGACCGTGCGGATGAAGGAGCTCGCGGCGCACCCCGACGGCAGCTCCTACGCAGAGGCGCTGCGCACGCTGTTCGGCCTGACCGTCAGCGACAGCCTCGAGCCCGTCGCCTCCGCCCGCCGCGACGGGGGGCCCGCGTGATCCGCGTCGGTACCCGGGCGAGCGCGCTCGCCCGCACCCAGTCCTCCCTCGTCGCCGACGCCGTGTCGGCGGCCACGGGCGAGCAGACCGTGCTCGTGACGGTGAGCACCGAGGGCGACCGCTCCGCGGCGCCCCTCGCCGAGCTCGCGCAGGCGACCGGAGGGGTCGGTGTCTTCGTGTCGGCGCTGCGGGAGGCCCTGCTCGCCGGCGAGGTCGACGTCGCCGTCCACTCGCTCAAGGACCTGCCGACCGCGCCCGCACCCGGCGTCGACCTGGCCGCCGTGCCCGAGCGCGAGGACCCGCGCGACGTCCTCGTCACGCTCCCCGGCCCTGCCGGGGACGCTGCCGACCCCCTCGCCGACCCCCTCGCCGACCCGCTCGCCGTCCTGCCCGACGGCGCGAGGGTCGGGACGGGCTCGCCGCGCCGCGCCGCCATGCTGCGCGCGGCGCTCGCCCGGCGTGGCCGGACGGTCGAGGTCGTCGACGTCCGCGGCAACGTCGACACCCGGCTCGCCCGCGTCGGCGCCGACCTCGACGGCGTGGTGCTCGCCGCGGCGGGCCTGCGCCGGCTCGGCGTCACGAGCGGTCCCGGGCGCGTCCTGACCGTCCTCGACCCCGCCGACATGCTGCCCGCGCCCGGCCAGGGCGCCCTCGCCGTCGAGTGCCGCGAGGGCGACCCGCTCGCCGCGCGGCTCCGAGCCGCCCTGGACCACCCCCCGACCCGCGCCGCCACGACCGCGGAGCGCCGCCTGCTCGCGGTGCTCGACACCGGCTGCTCGGCCCCCGTCGGGGCGCTCGCCCGCGTCGAGGGCGACGCCCTCGTCCTGGAGGGGGCCGCGACCGGCGAGGGCCCGCTCGCCGACGACGTGCTCCGCGTCCGCGAGACCGCGGCCGCCACCGACGCCGCGGAGGTGGGGGAGCGCGCCGGCCGGCGGCTCCTCGCCGCCCGCGGCGGGGGGAGCACCACCGCCCGCACCACCCAGCCCCAGCACGAGGAGAGCCTGCGATGACCACCCGCACGCGCGCCCCCGGACCCTCCGTCCCCAGCGGCACCGCCTCCGCGGTCCGCGACGAGGACGGCCCCTCGGTGCGGCCGCGTCGACCCGACGCGCCCGCGCACGTCGCCTTCGTCGGGGCCGGCCCCGGCGACCCCGGCCTCCTCACGCTGCGCGCAGTCGACCTGCTCCGGCAGGCCGACGTCGTCCTCACCGACCTGCCCGACCCCGAGCCGGTGCTCGCCCGGGCCGCGGCGCCGGAGGTCGAGGTCGTGCGCCTCGACACCGGCGAGGAGGGCGAGCTCGCCCGCGCCGCACGCGCCCGCACGGTCGCCTCCGCGGCCACGCCCGGTCGTCGCGTCGTCCGGCTCGTCCGGGGCGACAGCACGACCTTCTCGGCGGTGTCGGCCGAGCTCGCCGCCGCGCGCGCCGCCGGGGCCGAGGTCGAGGTCGTGCCCGGCATCAGCGCCGCGGTCGCCGCCCCGGCCTACGCGGGCGTGCCGCTCGCGCCGCCCGGCACGGGCCACGTGCACCTGCTCGACGTCCGCGACGGCGAGGCCGGCGACCACGGCGACCTGCCGCGCCCGGGCGGCACGACCGTCGTCGCGGTCGGCCCGCGCGACGCCCTAGCGGCGACCGCGACCGCGCTCGTCGGGGCGGGCTGGGACAGCGACACCCCCGCCGTCGCCGTCTCCTGCCCCACGACCGTGCGCCAGCGCAGCCTCGAGGCGCCGCTGGCGAAGGTGGGCGACCTGCTCGCCGACCTCGGCGAGCCCGTCACCCTCGTGCTCGGCGAGGCCGTGCGGCAGCGTGCCGTCATGTCGTGGTTCGAGACCCGGCCGCTGTTCGGCTGGCGCGTGCTCGTGCCCCGCACGAAGCACCAGTCCGAGCCGGTCGTCGCGCACCTGCGCGAGCTGGGCGCGGAGGCCGTCGTCGTCCCGACGATCTCCGTGGAGCCGCCCCGCACCCCGCAGCAGATGGACAAGGCCGTGCGCGGCCTCGTCACCGGGCGCTACGAGTGGGTCGGCTTCACGAGCGTCAACGCCGTGCGCGCGGTCCGGGAGCACCTGGAGGCGCTGGGCCTGGACGCCCGTTCGTTCTCGGGCCTGCGGATCGCCGCGGTAGGCGGGGTCACCGCCGACGCCCTGCGCGACTGGGGCCTGGAGCCGGACCTCGTGCCGACGGGCGAGCAGTCCGCGAAGGGGCTGCTCGAGGTGTGGCCGGCCTACGACGCCCAGCTCGACCCGATCGACCGGGTCCTGCTCCCGCGCGCCGACATCGCGACCGACACCCTCGTCGCGGGCCTGCAGCAGATGGGCTGGGAGGTCGACGACGTCACGGCGTACCGGACGGTCCGGGCCGCGCCGCCGCCCGCGCCGGTCCGCGAGGCGATCAAGACCGGCGGCTTCGACGCCGTGCTCTTCACGTCGAGCTCGACGGTGCGCAACCTCGTCGGCATCGCCGGCAAGCCGCACACGGCGACCGTCATCGCGTGCATCGGCCCGCGCACGGCCGCGACCGCCGAGGAGCACGGCCTGCGGGTCGACGTGCTGTCGCCCGTGGCGGAGGTCGCCTCGCTGGTCGACGCGCTCGCGGAGCACGGCGCGGCGCTCCGGGCCGCGGCCGAGGCCGACGGGCAGGAGTGGGCGCGACCCTCGCAGCGCACCCCGGCGGCCCGGCGCCGGGCTCGGTGACGGGCTCGGTGACGGGCTCGGTGACGGAGCGCCGCGCGTGAGCGTCCCGGTTCCCGGGGCGGGCGGGCGGCCCTCCGGCGCCGTCGCGGGGTTCCCCGTCGGCCGGCCCCGCCGGCTGCGCGGGACCCCGGCGATGCGGCGGCTCGTCGCGGGCACCCGGCTGCACCCCGCCGACCTCGTCCTGCCCGTGTTCGTGCGGGAGGGGCTCGACGAGCCGCGGCCGGTCGCGAGCCTGCCCGGCGTGCTCCAGCACTCGCGCGCCTCGCTCGTGGCCCTCGCCCGCGAGGCCGTGGCCGCGGGGGTCGGCGGGCTCATGGTGTTCGGCGTCCCCGAGGTGCGCGACGCGAGCGGCAGCGGGCTCGACGACCCCGACGGCGTCCTCAACGTCGCGCTCGCGGACCTCGCCGACGCCGTGGGCGACGAGACCGTCCTCATGGCCGACCTGTGCCTCGACGAGTTCACCGACCACGGGCACTGCGGCGTGCTCGACGACGCCGGGCGCGTCGACAACGACGCCACGCTCGAGCGGTACGCCGCGGCGGCCCTCGCGCAGGCGGCCGCCGGGGCGCACCTGCTCGGCACCAGCGGCATGATGGACGGCCAGGTCGGCGCCGTCCGACGGGCCCTTGATGCGGCCGGCCGCACCGACGTGGGCGTGCTCGCCTACGCGGCCAAGTACGCCTCGGCGTACTACGGGCCGTTCCGCGACGCCGTCGAGTCGACGCTCGTCGGCGACCGCGCGACGTACCAGCAGGACCCCGGCAACGACCGCGAGGCGCTCGTCGAGCTCGCGCACGACCTCGCCGAGGGCGCCGACCTCGTCATGGTGAAGCCCGCCCTGCCCTACCTCGACGTGCTGCGCCGCGTGGCCGACGCGAGCCCCGTGCCGGTCGCCGCTTACCAGGTGTCCGGGGAGTACGCGATGGTCGCCGCGGCGGCGGCGAACGGGTGGCTCGACGGCGACCGCGCGATGCTCGAGAGCCTGCTCGCGATCCGCCGCGCGGGCGCCGACGTCGTGCTCACGTACGCCGCGCTCGACGTCGCCCGCCGGCTGTCACCGTGAGCGCCCCGCAGGTCAGCGGCTAGGATCACCGTCCGTGACCGGGGTGCGGTGGCTGGACGGGGAGCAGCAGGCGGCGTGGCGCGCCTGGCTGGAGGGGACGACCCTCCTCGAGGACGCCATCGGGCGCGACCTCGCGCCGCACGGTCTCACCCTCAGCGAGTACGACATCCTCGTGCACCTGTCGGAGACCGACGGCCGCTCGCTGCGCATGAGCGAGCTCGCCGGGCTCGTGCTGCACTCCCGGTCCCGGCTCACCCACACCGTCTCCCGCATGGAGGCGCGCGGGCTGGTCCGCCGTGAGCCGTGCGAGGAGGACCGCCGCGGCGTGCGCTGCACGCTCACCGACGCCGGGTTCGACACCCTCGTCGCGGCCGCGCCCCACCACGTCGAGAGCGTGCGCCGGCTGCTCGTCGACCCGCTGTCGCGGGAGGACCTGCTCGCGCTCGGGCGGGTCATGCGGTCCCTGACCGCTCGCCTGCGCGACGACGGCGCCCGCTGATCCCCGGTCCGGGAGCACCCGCCGCCTCTTGAGACGATGGGGGCGTGACGCACGAGGCCACCCCGACGACCACGACCGCCCGGCCCGCCGCCGCGGCGGCCCCGGACCCGGGCGCGGCCGTCCCCGAGCCCGTCACCGACCGCTCGGCGGCCGTCATCGAGCGGGCGAGGGCGCTCGTGCCGGGCGGGGTCAACTCCCCGGTGCGCGCGTTCCGCGCCGTCGGCGGCACCCCGCGCGTCGTCGCCTCGGCCGCCGGTCCGTGGCTCACCGACGTCGACGGCAACCGCTACGTCGACCTGCTGTGCTCCTGGGGCCCGATGCTGCTCGGCCACGCCCACCCCGAGGTGGTCGCCGCCGTCCGGGACGCCGCGGGCCGGGGCTTCTCCTACGGCACGCCCACCGAGGGCGAGACGGCCCTCGCGGAGGAGATCGTGCGGCGCGTGCCGGCCGTCGAGCAGGTGCGCCTCGTCAGCAGCGGCACCGAGGCGACCATGAGCGCGGTGCGCCTGGCCCGCGGCGCCACCGGGCGCCCGCTCGTCGTGAAGTTCGCGGGGCACTACCACGGCCACGTCGACGCGCTCCTCGCGCAGGCGGGCTCCGGCCTCGCGACCTTCGGGCTGCCGAGCAGCCCCGGCATCACCGGGGCCGCGGCCGCCGACACGCTCGTGCTGCCGTACAACGACCCGGACGCGCTGCGGGCGGTCTTCGCCGAGCACGGCGACCGCGTCGCGTGCGTCATCACCGAGGCGGCCGCCGGCAACATGGGCGTCGTCCCGCCGCAGCCCGGCTTCGCGGCGCTGCTGCGCGAGGTGACGGCCGCGCACGGGGCCCTGCTCGTCTACGACGAGGTGATGACGGGCTTCCGCGTCTCCCCGGCGGGCTGGCACGGCCTCGAGCAGGAGCGGGCCCGCGCGGGCGGCGACACGCTGCCTGCGCCCGACCTCTTCACCTTCGGCAAGGTCATGGGCGGGGGGTTCCCCGCCGCGGCGTTCGGCGGCCGCGCGGACCTCATGGCCCACCTCGCCCCCCTCGGGCCCGTCTACCAGGCGGGCACGCTGAGCGGGAACCCCGTCGCGGTCGCGGCCGGCCTCACGACCCTCCGTCTCGCCGACGACGCGGTCTACGCCCGCGTCGACGAGGTGTCCCGCACGCTGTCGCGCGCGGCGGGCGAGGCGCTGGCGGCCGAGGGCGTGCCGCACGTCGTGCAGCACGCGGGCAGCATGTTCAGCGTGTTCCTCGCCCCCGACGACGCCGTGCGCGAGGCCGGGGTGCACGACTACGACGCCGCGCGCACGCAGAGCCAGGAGGCCTTCGCCGCCTTCTTCCACGCGATGCTGCGCCGTGGCGTCCACCTGCCGCCGTCGGCCTTCGAGGCGTGGTTCGTGTCCGCCTCGCACGACGACGAGGCCGTCGAGCAGGTCCTCGCGGCCCTGCCCGCCGGCGCGCGGGCCGCGGCCGAGGCCCTGGCCGGGGCGCGGGAGGCGAGCACCGCGTGAGCGAGCGCACGACCGTCCACCTGCTGCGCCACGGCGAGGTGCACAACCCCGAGGGCGTGCTCTACGGCCGGCTTGAGGGGTTCCGGCTGTCGGAGCGCGGGCAGCGCATGGCGCAGGCGGTCGCCGAGGACCTCGGCCGCGGCGACGTCGTCGCCGTCGTGTCCTCGCCGCTGCAGCGGGCGCAGGAGACCGCGGCGCCGCTCGCCGCCATGCTCGGCGTCGACGTGTCGACCGACGAGCGCCTCATCGAGGCGGGCAACCGCTTCGAGGGCCTCGTCCTCGGTCCCGGCGGCGGGCTGCTGCGGAGCCCGCGCTACTGGCACCTGCTGTGGAACCCGTTCCGCCCCTCGTGGGGCGAGTCGTACCGCGCGATCTCCGCGCGCATGCACGCCGCCGTGGTGGCGGCGCGGGACTCCGCCCGCGGGCACGAGGTCGTGTGCGTGTCCCACCAGCTGCCGATCTGGACCGCCCGGTCGTCGGCCACCGGGCGGCGGCACTGGCACGACCCGCGCCGCCGCGAGTGCGCGCTCGCCTCGCTCACGTCGTTCCGCTTCGAGGGCGACCGTCTCGTGGGTGTCGGCTACCGCGAGCCGGCGGCGGGCGTGTGAGCGCCGTGGTGCGGTCCGTCGTGCGCGCGGCCCCGGGCGTGGCCGTCGCCGCGCTGCTCGCCGGCTGCAGCGCCGGGCAGGCCGGGGTGCCGGACCTCCGTGACGAGGCGGACGCCGCGTACGTGTCGGGCGACGCGACGGTGCAGCTGATCGACGAGGACCGCCGCGGCGAGCCGGTCGAGGGGGTCGCCGGGACGACCCTCACCGGGGAGGAGCTCGACGTCGCCGACCTCCGCGGCAGCCCGGTCGTGCTCAACGTCTGGGGCTCATGGTGCGGTCCCTGTCACGAGGAGGCCCCCGACCTCGTCGCCGCGGAGGCCGAGCTCGCCGGGCGCGGCGTCCGCTTCGTCGGCATCAACGTCCGCGACCGGTCCGTCGAGGCCGCGGCCGGCTTCGAGGAGGAGTACGGCATCGGCTGGCCGAGCCTGCACGACCCGGGCTCGCAGCTGCTGCTGCCGCTGGCGGGCGAGGTGCCACCGAACGCGGTCCCTGTGACCGTCGTGCTCGACGACGAGGGCCGGGTCGCGGCCTGGCTCGTCAACAAGGTCGACCGCGCGACGCTCGTCGGGATCGTCGAGGAGTCGGTCGGGGTGGTCGCCGACGGGGACGGCGGGGCGGAGGGGACCGGCTGATGCTGCCGGGCTCCGTGGCCGCGCAGACCGTCCTCGACGGCGCGCTCGTCCTCGCGCTGCCGGTCGCGCTGCTCGCGGGGCTGGTGTCCTTCGCCTCGCCGTGCGTGCTGCCGCTCGTGCCCGGCTACCTCGCCTACGTCTCCGGCATGACGGGTGCCACGACCGCCGACCGGGTCGCGGTCGCCGCGCCCGGGGGCTCCGGCCCTCCTGGCGCCGCAGGCCCGGGCACGCCGTCCCGCAGCCCCACCGCGGTCCTCGCCGACCCCGCGGTCGTCCCCACCCGGCGCCTCGTGCTCGGGGCGTGCCTGTTCGTCGCCGGCTTCAGCGCCGTCTTCGTCGCGCTCGGCGCGGTGGTCGGCGTCGCGGCGGCCGTGCTGCCGCGGGCGCGGCTCGTCGAGGTGGTCGCCGGGCTCGTCGCCGTCGCCCTCGGGCTCGTCTTCGCCGGGATCGGCCCGCTCGCTCGCACCGAGCGGCGGCTGCACGTGCGCCCCGCCGTCGGCCTCGCGGGCGCGCCGCTGCTCGGCGCGGCCTTCGGTGTGGGCTGGGTGCCGTGCGTCGGCCCCACCCTCGCGGCGGTGCAGGCCCTGCTGCTCGGCGGCACGGAAGGCGGGGCCGGGCGCGGCGTGCTCCTCGCCGTCGCCTACTGCGTGGGGCTCGGGCTGCCCTTCGTGCTCGTCGCCGCCGCGTACGGCCGCGGCCTCGCACGCCTCGACCTGCTGCGCCGGCACCGCGTGCTCCTCACGCGCCTCGGTGCGGGCCTGCTCGTGACGGTCGGGCTGCTCCTCGTGACCGGGGCGTGGGGCTGGGTCGTCGGCTGGCTGCAGGGGCCGATCAGCCGCTTCGAGGTCCTGCTGTGACGGCGGAGGCACCGCCGCGCCCCCCGGCCGCACCGGCTCCCCGGCGGGCGCCCGACCTCGGCGTCGTCGGCAGCCTGCGCTGGCTGTGGCGGCAGCTCACCAGCATGCGCACGGCGCTGCTGCTGCTCCTGCTGCTGGCCGTCGCGACCGTCCCGGGCTCGCTGTTCCCGCAGCGCGGCGTCGACCGTGCCGCGGTCGAGGCGTACCTGCGCGAGAACCCGGCGACGGGGGAGTGGCTGGACCGGCTCGGCTTCTTCGACGTGTACGCCTCGCCGTGGTTCGCCGCGGTGTACCTGCTGCTGTTCACCAGCCTCGTCGGCTGCGTCGTGCCCCGCGGGCGCGACCTCGTGCGCACGTGGCGGCGCCGGCCGCCGCGCACGCCCGCACGGCTGGACCGCGTGCCGGCCCACGCGAGCGCGACCGTCGCCGCGGGCGTGCCGGAGCTCGCGGCCCGCG